>NZ_JBHVBL010000042.1:0-35866 GCF_042668165.1 Arthrobacter sp. NPDC057388 | reverse complement strand
GGCCCGGTCCTGGTGGACCGGGCCTCTTCTGTATGGAGCTTGCTGAAGCCGCAGGCTAGTGGCTCAGGGTCTTCTGTCCCTCGCCTGCTTCGACTGCTTCGTGGTGGCCGTGGCTGGCCTCCAGCTCAGCGGGCGTTGCCGGAGCGACGCGGTCCTCGAAGAACCAGCGGGACAGCTTGGCGCGGCGGTTTTCCTTTCGGGTCACCACACCGTGCTCGTTCGGCTGGGCCGGAATCGGTGCGGGCGACTCGAAGCCGACAAGCTTGTAGCGCTTGTACTCGTCGAGCGGCGCGTGCACCTCAATGAACTCACCATGCGGCAGGCGGACGATGCGTCCGGTCTCGCGGCCGTGGAGGGCGATTTCGCGGTCCTTGCGCTGCAGGGCCAGGGCCACGCGCTTGGTGACGACGAACGCGATGACCGGTCCGAGGAAGAACAGTGCACGGAGCCAGTAGGTGACGTCGTTCAGTGACACATGGAAGTGCGTGGCGATGAGGTCGGAGCTGGCCGCTGCCCACATGACGCAGTAGAACGTGAAGCCTGCCATGCCGATCGCGGTACGCGTGGGGGCGTTGCGCGGACGGTCCAGGACGTGGTGTTCGCGGTTGTCCTTGGTGATCCAGCGTTCGATCCACGGGTAGGTGAACAGCACTGTGAACACGATGCCCGCCGGTACAAGCGCGGGGAGCAGCACGTTCAGCGTCAGGACGTGGCCGAAAACGATGTATTCGAAGTGGAAGCCGTTGACCACGCCGGGCATCAGGCGCAGCGCGCCGTCAACCCAGCCGATGTACCAGTCAGGCTGGGTACCTGCGGACACGGGGGAGGGGTCGTACGGGCCGTAGTTCCAGATCGGGTTGATGGTGAAGAACGCAGCCATGAGCGCGATGACACCGAACACGATGAAGAAGAAGCCACCGGCCTTGGCAGCGTAAACCGGGCCCAGCGGGTAGCCGACGACGTTGTGGTCGTTGCGTCCCGGGCCGGGGTACTGCGTGTGCTTGTGGACAACCACCATGAAGAGGTGGATGACGATCATGAGCAGGATCAGCGCCGGCACGAGCAGGATGTGCAGCGTGTAGAGGCGGCTGATGATGACCGTACCGGGGAACTCGCCGCCGAAGAGGAAGAACGAGATGTAGGTGCCGATCACGGGGATCGACTTGATCACGCCGTCGATGATGCGCAGGCCGTTGCCGGACAGCAGGTCATCGGGGAGGGAGTAACCGGTGAAGCCGGCAGCCATGGCCAGGATCAGCAGGACGCCGCCCACCACCCAGTTCATTTCACGGGGCTTGCGGAATGCACCGGTGAAGAACACGCGGAGCATGTGCACGGCCACGGAGGCAACGAACAGCAGTGCTGCCCAGTGGTGCACCTGGCGCATGAAGAGGCCGCCGCGGACGTCGAAAGAGATGTCCAGCGAGGAGCTGTAGGCCACGGACATTTCGACGTTCTTCAGCGGCGTGTAGGAGCCGGCGTAGTGCGTTTCCGCCATGGACGGATCGAAGAAGAACGTCAGGAAGGTTCCCGACAGGAGCAGAATGACGAAGGAGTACAGCGCCACTTCGCCAAACATGAAGGACCAGTGGTCCGGAAATACCTTGCGGCCGAATTCGCGGAGGATTCCGGACCCGCCGACACGCTCGTCGACGAAGTCAGTGAAGCGTCCGACTTTGGTGTTGGCTACGTAGGCGGGGGCTTCAGCTGTTGATGCTGCGCTCATGCTCATCACGCTCCCAGTAACTTGGTCCTACAGGTTCTTTGAAGTCGCTGGTGGCGACCAGGTAGCCCTCATCGTCAACTGCGATGGGCAGCTGGGGGAGCGGGCGGCTGGCCGGGCCGAAGATAACCTTGCATTCCTGGGTCAGGTCGAAGGTTGACTGGTGGCACGGGCACAGCAGGTGGTGCGTCTGCTGCTCGTAGAGGGCAACAGGGCAACCGACGTGGGTGCAGATCTTGGAGTAGGCAACGATGCCGTTGTAGCCCCAGTTTTCGCGTCCCGCGGAGGGGTTCAGCGAGGCCGGGTCGAGGCGCATCAGCAGAACGACGGCCTTGGCCTTCTCGTTGAGCTTGCCTTCGTGCAGTTCGTTGAGGCCTTCCGGGATTACGTGGAAGGCAGAACCGATGGTGACGTCCGAGGCCTTGATGGGGGTTCCATCGGGGTCGCGGGTGAGGCGCTTGAGCTTGCCGTCCTGCGGGGCCCACATGGTGTGCGCCAGCTTGTCGTCCGGGCGGGGACCGAGGTCACCGAAGATGGCCAGGGCCGGCAGGGGTGCCAGTGCCACGGCGCCAAGCAGGGTGTTCCGGATGAGGGGACGGCGCTTGATGCCCGTTTCCTCGACGATGTCGTCGACGATGCGGACCGCAGCCTGGCGGTCGTCTTCCGTGCGGATCGCGTGGCGCTCCTCGGAAACTTCGTGGTCCGGCATCAGGGCCTTGGCCCAGTGAACGATGCCGGTGCCGATGCCGAGCATGGCAAATGCCGTTCCGATTCCGAGCAGTGCGTTCTGCAGCCGGATCGTCGCAATGCTGGAGTCGTCTCCCAGATCGATGGCGAAGTACGCCACCAGGAAGATAATGGTGCCAACGACTGAGATTGCGAACAGCGCAGCAACCTGCCGTTCTGCCCGCTTGGCGGCCTTCGGGTCCGTGTCAGCCAGGCGCAAGCGGTGCGGGGGAATTCCAGGATCCTGGAATTTCTCCACCTCATGCTGACCAGCCGTAGCTACGGTGCCCGAGTGGTTCGGACTGCCGTCACTATGGTTGCCCATGATTCGCCTCATCCTTCTCTCGTCTCGGCCTTTGCCGAGTTAATGTTCAGTTCCAAACCTGCTGAGTGATCAGCAGGACATTCTTTGTGCGTGCCGGACTGGCTAGGACGTACGGGACGTCAGCCAGATCGTGAAGGCGATGATGACGCCCAGGCCGGCGATCCACACGAACAGGCCTTCCGAAACGGGGCCCAGGGCACCCAGGTCTGCGCCGCCCGGGGAGCCGTTGGCTTCGATCTGCTTCAGGAAGGTGATGATGTCGCGCTTGCCTTCCGGGGTGACGTTCGAGTCGCTGAAGACCGGCATGTTCTGCGGACCGGTGGCCATGGCTTCGTAGATGTGCTTGCCGGAGACATCAGCCAGTGCCGGAGCGAACTTGCCGCGGGTCAGCGCACCGCCTGCAGCCGCAGCGTTGTGGCACATGGCGCAGTTGGTGCGGAACAGCTCGCCACCCTTGGCGGCATCGCCCTTTTCGTCCAGGTATTCTTCGGCCGGGATGGCCGGACCTGCACCCAGCGAGGCCACGTATGCGGAGAGCTGGTGGGTCTGGGTTTCGTTGAACTGGGCCGGCTTCTTGTAGGCCTGGGGGCCGTTCATCTGCATGGGCATGCGGCCGGTGCCGACCTGGAAGTCAACAGCGGCGGCGCCGACGCCAACCAGTGAGGGACCGTCCTGCGTTCCGCTGGCACCCATGCCGTGGCAGGTGGCGCAGTTTGCTTCGAAGAGCTTCTGGCCTTCCTCGGTATCGCTGGCGGTGAACTCTGCAGTGCTGGCTTTGGCCTCGTTGACGGTGGTGGCAACGGCATACAGCCCACCAGTGAGGAGGAGGCCCATCAACAGCAGGGCTATTGCTGCCAGTGGGTGACGTCGCTTCTGCGAGAGTGCCTTCACGTGGTGGTTCCTTTATTCGATCGTGCGTCGGCTCCGTGAGCCGCTTCTTGAAATGCGTTCTCTGGGTGAAGAGAGAAAGGTGTGGACTACTTGAGGACGTAGATGACCAGGAAGAGGCCAATCCACACGACGTCCACGAAGTGCCAGTAGTAAGAGGTGACAATGGCCGAGGTCGCCTCGAAGTGACCGAACTTCTTGGCGGCGAAGGAGCGGCCCATGATGAGCAGGAAGGCAACGAGGCCGCCGATGACGTGCAGGCCGTGGAAGCCGGTGGTCATGTAGAAGGCGGAGCCGTAGGCGTTCGAGGACAGCGACACGTGCTCGGAGACCAGCATGGCGTATTCAGTGGTCTGGCCGGCAACGAAGAAGGCACCCATCAGGAAGGTCAGGGTGAACCATTCGTTCATGCCCCAGCGGGTGAACTGGAGCGGCCCGCCGCTGCGTCGCGGCTGGAGCCTTTCGGCGGCGAAGACGCCCATCTGGCAAGTGAAGGAACTTGCCACGAGGACGATGGTGTTAACGAGCGCAAAGGGGAAGTTGAGCTTGGCCGTCTCGTCCGCCCACATCTGGCCGGAGGTGGACCGGAGTGTGAAGTACATGGCGAAGAGGCCGGCGAAGAACATCAACTCGCTGGAGAGCCAGACGACGGTCCCGACGGAGACCATGTTCGGGCGGTTCAGCGTGGGGTGCGCAGGGGTACTGGGGGCATGGGTCGCAGATGTCACATAGACATTATGTCTGTAAAACTTCGGCTTGCCCAACGCAAACCGCCTTTTGCGGAGACTTTTTCTACAAAGACGCGAAATCGCGCGGAAAAGTTCCCGGGACCGTTCACATTGGTCTTTGCGGCGGGCACCTCGATAGCATCAGGAGGTGACTTCACAGGTATCGGCACCGGCGGCAGGCAACACCTGGCCGCGCCTCATCTCGGCACTGTTGAACGGCGAACACCTAAGCGCGGACAGCACTGCATGGGCCATGGACACCATCATGTCCGGTGCTGCCACGCCCGTCCAGATCGCCGGTTTCCTGGTGGCGCTGCGGGCCAAGGGGGAGACGGTGGAGGAGATCGCCGGGCTCGTCGACGCCATGGTGTCCCATGCCAATCCGATCTCCATTACCGGTGAAAAGCTGGACATCGTCGGCAGCGGCGGTGACCAACTTAACACCGTCAACATCTCCACCATGGCCGCCCTCGTGTGTGCGGGAGCGGGCGCAAAGGTCGTTAAGCACGGCAACCGGGCGGCGTCGTCGTCGTCGGGATCCGCTGACGTCCTGGAAGCGCTGGGGGTGCGCCTCGACCTGCCGATAGCCAGCGTCGCCCGGAACGCCGAGGAGGCCGGCATCACCTTCTGTTTCGCTCAGGTGTTCCACCCGTCCTTCCGCCACACGGCTGTGCCCAGGCGCGAACTCGCGATTCCCACCGCCTTCAATTTCCTGGGCCCCCTCACCAACCCGGCCCGGGTGCAGGCGTCCGCGGTGGGTGTGGCAAACGCCCGCATGGCGCCGCTGGTGGCCGGGGTGCTGGCGCGGCGGGGAAGCCGTGGCCTGGTGTTCCGCGGCAGCGACGGCCTTGATGAACTGACCACCACCGGTCCGTCGACTGTCTGGGAGATCCGCGGCGGACAAGTGACAGAACAGACTTTCTCGCCCCAGGACCTGGGGATCCGCCAGGCCACCGTTGAGGAGTTGCGCGGCGGCGACGCGCAGGCCAATGCCGCCGTCGTCCGCAACGTGCTGGCCGGCGAGACCGGCCCGGTCAGGGACGCCGTCCTGCTGAACGCGGCGGCGGGCCTGGTGGCGTACGACCTGCGGGCGGACGGCCCGCTCACCGACCGCATGAAGGTCGCCATGGGCCGGGCCGCTGAATCCATCGGCTCAGGCGCAGCCACTGCCGTCCTCGAGAGATGGGTCAGCCTCTCCAGGGCCTAAGTCGGACAACTGTCTTAAAAGCAACGGAAGGCCATGCAGGTTGCGTGGCCTTCCATTGCTTTTAAGGGAGACGGCTACTCCTCGAACCCCAGTGCGAACGCGGCGTCGAGGTCGTGCTGGGAGTAGGCGCGGAAGGCGATGTGCGTGGTGGTGTGGACCACCGCGGGCACCTTGGACAGTTTGTCGGCGATGACATCTGCCAGGTCTTCGTGCTGGGCGACGCGCGCAACGGCGATCAGATCCCATTCACCCGTTACGGAGTAAACCTCGCTGATGCCTTCAATGGCGGATATCTCCTCGGCCGTTTCGGGGATGCGCGAGGCGTCTGTCTTGATCAGGACGAATGCGGTGACCACTGTGAACCCTTCCGGATCTGTTGAGCGCTGTGCTGCCAGCCTTATACGCTGCCAGCCTATTACATGGGCGGGGACGTGCACGGCCTGGCCCACCAGGGTGCCCGGCCGGCCTGCCAGGGCCGGCGGGACTCAGACGCGGCGGCGGGCGCGGAGCCGGAGGATGATGGCGACGATGAGGCGGTAGCCGAGGAGGAACACTGCCAGGCTCAGCAGTGCCACGATCACGAACGGCAGGACCACCGTCTGTCCCGTGAGTGCCCGCAGCGCCATGCCGATGGCAACCGTGCCGAGCCACACGGCCACGCCGGCCGGCCACAGCGCCAGCGGCCGGCGCCAGAGGCGCAGGAGCAGCCAGGTGGCGGCTGCCCCCGCCAGGAACGGCCAGGCGGTGGAGAGGATGCCGGCCACGGATTCACCCCGCGAGTGGGCATCGCGGCCAATGGCGGCAAAGACGAGGATGAGGATGACATCGGCCGCCGCTGCGGCTGCCGTGAGGGCCGGAACCGCCCGTGTTCCGGAACGGTCTGATGTGGAAGGCATGCTTCCGAGCCTATCCGTTTTTTGGCAGGTATTGCCCCGCCGCTGCTATCCGGTGACCATGGCAGGCAGGAACCGAACAGGACCGCCCATAGGAGCCAGAATGAAGCTCACCCAGATCGCGCAGCACGCGGACGACCTTGAGCGGGCGGCCGCCTTCTACTCCGGGCTGCTGGGTACCGCTCCGGTAGCTGTCTTCGACCCGCCGGGGCTGTTGTTTTTCGACCTCGACGGCGTCCGCCTCCTGCTGGAACGGGGCGCGCCGTCCTCGGTGATCTACCTCAACGTCCCGGACGTCCGGCGCCAGGTGGCGGAACTGGAGGCCAGGGGAGTGGAGGTGGTGAGCGCCCCGCACGTGATCTTCCACCACGATGATGCACGGCTCGGCCCTGCGGGCACGGACGAATGGATGGCGTTCATCAGGGACAGCGAAGGGAATACCGTCGGGCTGGTGAGCCACACGTTAGACGGCGGGCCGCCCGGCGGGCAGGACGCCAGGCTTTGATTGCGGTCAGCGGCCCTGGGGGCATTGTCCAAGGCATTCCGCGGGGCTAGTGTCAGGGCGGAATATGCAGGAGGCGGCGGAGTGGCCGGGCTGGTCGGGAAGCTCCGTCCGCACAGAGTCCGTCCGCAAAGAAGAGGGAGCCGTCATGCAGAAAATCACGCCTTGCCTGTGGTTCGACAACCAGGCGGAGGAGGCGGCCGGATACTACGTGTCCGTCTTCGACAATGCTTCGATCACGAGTGTCTCGCGCTTCGGCGAGGGCGGTCCCGGGCCGGCCGGCCAGGCCGTCGTTGTCGAATTTGAAATCGAGGGCCAGGTTTTCCAGGCCCTGAACGGGGGCCCGGCGTTCTCCTTCAACGAGGCGGTGTCCTTCGTGGTGGACTGCGCCTCACAGGAGGAGGTCGACCGCTACTGGAACGCCCTGACTGCGGGCGGGAGTGAAAGCCAGTGCGGGTGGCTCAAGGACAGATACGGCGTCTCGTGGCAGATAGTGCCCAAAGTCCTCAGCCAGCTCATCAACGGGCCCGACGCCGCCGGTGCCCAGCGCGCCGTCCAGGCCATGCTGGGCATGCAGAAGCTGGACATCGCCGAACTCCAGCGGGCTTACGGCGGCGGTTAGGGCCTTAAAAAGCTCCATTGGACGACGGCGGGGGGACCCGCCGTCGTCCGTGGTTCAGTCTGTCCGCGCGCGGCTTGGGGCAGACTGGTGCCATGAGTGACGATTCGCAGGCTGTAACGACCCAGAGTTCGACGGTTGAGGACTGGACTCAGGCCCTGGCACAGTCCGTCGGCTCCCCGGGCGGGGGCGCCGGGGCAGGGGTGATGCTTGCCATCGCGGCGTCACTGGCATCGATGGTCGCCGGGTACACCGAGGCTGACGGGCACCAGCAGCATGAACTGGCCGAGATCCACACGCGGGTGCGTGCGCTGCGGGAGGCCGCCCTTCGGCTGGCCGACGAGGATGCATCGGCGTCCCGGAATTTTGGTGCAGCCTTCCGGCTGGATCCGGGGCCCGAGCGTGAGGAGGCCATCCACCGGGCGTCCGTGGATGCTGCCAAGGCATCTGCCGTGCTGGGCGAGCGCGCCATCGACGCCATCGCCGACCTGCAGTGGCTGGCCGCCAACGGTAACCGGGCGCTTGTCGCCGACGTCGTCGTCGCGCTCGGAGCCCTCAGGGCAGCGGTGACCGGTGCCCGGACCAACTTAAGGTTTGACCTCGCCGCCCTCACGTCCGCAGGGCGCACGCCCGACCAGATCCGGGAAGAGCAGCCGGCCCTCTGGCGGACCATCGAGAGCCTCGATAACGCCGTTGACCGGATCGACCGGCTGACCGCCGACGTGAATCACCGTTCCGCCCCGGACGGCGCCGACTGACTGCCTGATCTCCCCGCCGGACGTCCGGACCGCGGTGTCTGGCGGAGCTGCGCCTCTGCCTAGTCTGCGCCCTCGGCTTCCGGCATGGGGAATATGCTCTGGCCCAGCGCCGAACCGTAAAGCCGCCGTGGTTCACAGCCTGCGGCCCCGATCCAGAACAGAGCCCCCGAGTGCGTTGCGGCTTCGACATGGCCGATGCGGATCACCTTTCCGGCTTCTTCAACCCTGACCCTCGTTCCCAGCAGGTCCTGTGCAGTTTGATCGCTGCTCTCAGCAAATGTCCCCGGCGTCACTGTCGCTGGCTCCCTCGGTTTGAATGGCGTTGCTTTCCCGCCAGCGGTGGCGGGTGCGAAGTAAATGAACACCATTCATTTTAGGGGACACTTGGCTGCGTGTCAGCTGCGCAGGGCTGCCAGGGCGTCCCTCAGCGGCATCCGGAGTACGGGGCCATGACCCGGCAGCACCACCGAGGCATCCTTCCCGTCCAGGGCGCGGGTTGCTGCGAGCGCCTGCGCCGGGTCGGAATGGAACATTGGATGCAGCATCTGGGGGCCGTCAAACCGGCTTAGGGGGTGCCCGCTGACGAATGCGTCACCGACCGCAATGGCTCCTGCCTCCGGAAGCAGGATCGCGGCATTTCCCGGCGTATGTCCCGGCAGGGGGACTGCTTCAGGCTTGCCGGGGAGGTTGCTGAGCGTGGCCGCGCTCCAGGCCTGGGCCTGCGTTGCGGGTTTCGCCTTGAGGGCCCCCGCCCTGATGACATGGGCCATCCACCGGAAGACGCGGGGCCGCCAGGCGCGGATGATGACCTGGCCAAACGTCACCTGGTGCTTTTCCTTCCCCTGTACGTGGGCCAGCTCTTCCGGGGCACACAGGATGGGCGTTCCGTAGGTCTCGGAGAAGTAAGCAGCTGATCCCGTGTGGTCGACATGGCCGTGGGTGATCAGCATGGCCCTGGCGTCGGCCGGACGCAGGCCCAGCCGGCGGATGGATGCCAGGACCAGGGGGCGGTCGGCGGGATAGCCGCCGTCGATGATGATGAACCCGGCGTCGCCGCGCACCACGATCCAGTTCGACGCCGGCCCTTCCACGAAAAGGACGCCGGGCGAGGGTTCGGACGTTCGGGAGGCGAGGTCCCATGCGGGGGATTGATGCTTCACGATGCACATCCTAGCCACGTCCCGGCCCCGCCTGCCCGCGCCGGCACCACCGCTTGTGCCATGATGTGCATGCGTTTGCTATTCGAACGTTTCGTTCACGTGCCGCTATCGAAGAGTCACAAGCGGCCGGGCATCACCTGCGAAAGGAAATCATGGAACTGCTGTGGGAAATTGCCGGCTGGACAGGTGCTGCGGCGATCCTCGGTGCGTATTTGGCTGTCTCCATGGGCTGGCTGAAGGCCGGACGGCGCTTCCAGACCGCCAATCTGTTTGGTGCCTGCGCCTTCATCCTGAACGGCGCCTTCCACGAAGCATGGCCCTCCGTGGTCACCAATGTTGCGTGGTTCCTCATTTCGGCCGTTGCCCTTGTGCGCATGCGCACGGCTGGCCAGACCGCAGTGCCTGCGCCCGAAGATGCGCAGGTCCAGTTCCCCGGCGTTCCCGACACAACCGGCCAGCTCGCTGTGGTTGAGGTACTCACCGGTGCTGTGCACGGCGACGCCGAGGGGCAGCGCCCGCCTCGCTGACTGGACGACTGGCCCCCGCGTCGGGGAACGAGCCACCCGCCGTCGTAGCAGACGGACACACGGCGCAATGGTCGCGCGGCGGCCCGTAATCTGTTCACATGCCTCGTTTCGCACTCGATATAGACTCCGTTCCCCGCCCTGTCCGTTCCCAGTCGCTTTTGGACGCTGTGAACCACCGGGTGGTCATCGGCGACGGTGCGATGGGCACCATGCTGCAGGGCCGCGAGCTGTCACTCGAGACTGACTTCCAAGGCCTGGAGGGCTGCAACGAGATCCTCAACGACACGCGCCCGGATGTCATCGGGGACATCCATGACGCTTACTTCGCGGTGGGAATCGACGCCGTCGAAACGAACACCTTCGGCGCGAACTGGTCGAACCTCTCCGACTACGGCATCGACGACCGGATTGCCGAACTCGCCCTGAAGGGCGCGAAAATCGCCCGTGAACGTGCCGAGGCCGCAGAAAGCGCAGACGGCCGGATCCGGTGGGTCCTGGGGTCGATGGGTCCGGGCACCAAGCTGCCCAGCCTCGGGCACACCAGCTACGACTACCTTAAGCAGACATTCGCCCTCCAGGCCGAAGGCCTCATCGACGGGGGAGCGGACGCCTTCCTCATCGAGACGAGCCAGGACCTCCTGCAGACCAAGGCAGCCGTGAATGGCTGCAAGCAGGCGATTGTGGCCCGCGGAGTCCGCCTCCCGATCATCGTCGAGGTGACGGTCGAAACCACCGGAACCATGCTGATGGGTTCTGAGATCGGTGCGGCACTCACCGCGCTTGAGCCCCTCGGCGTCGATGCCATCGGGCTGAACTGTGCCACCGGGCCCGATGAGATGAGCGAGCACCTGCGGCACCTGTCCAAGCAGTCCTCCGTGGCGATCGCCTGCATGCCCAACGCCGGCCTCCCCATCCTTACCGCCGACGGCGCGCACTACCCGCTCTCACCCAGTGAACTCGCCACCGCGCATGAGCAGTTCGTGCGGGAGTTCGGCCTTGGCCTGGTGGGCGGATGCTGTGGTACGACGCCGGAGCACATGGCCGCCGTCGTCGAGCGCCTTGCGCACTTCCGGGCAGACGGCGCGATCACCAGCGGCGGGAGGGGTTCCGACGGCGGCCGGCTTCCCACGGAGCGCGAAGCCGGCATCGCGTCGCTCTACCATCATGTGAATTTCGACCAGGAATCTGCGTACCTCGCCATTGGCGAGCGTACCAACGCGAATGGTTCGAAGGCGTTCCGCCACGCGATGCTGGAGGAGCGCTGGGACGATTGTGTCGACATTGCCCGCGAGCAGGTGCGCGTCGGCGCCCACCTGCTCGATGTGTGCATCGATTATGTGGGGCGCGACGGCGTAGCCGACATCAAGGAGGTCGTCTCACGTTTAGCGTCGGCCTCCACACTCCCGCTCGTCATCGACTCCACCGAACCGCCCGTCCTGCAGGCCGGGCTCGAACTCATCGGCGGACGCCCGGTGGTCAACTCCGTCAACTACGAGGACGGCGAAGGCCCCAACAGCCGCTTCGCGCGCATCATGCCTCTCGTGAAGGAACACGGCACCGCCGTGATCGCCCTGACCATCGACGAGGAGGGCCAGGCACGCACCACGGACGGCAAGGTGGCCATCGCCTCGCGCCTCGTCGACGCCCTGGTGGGCGAATGGGGAATGCGCGTCGAAGACATCATCGTCGACGCCCTTACGTTCCCGATCGCCACCGGCCAGGAGGAAACTCGCCGGGACGCCATCGAGACCATCGAGGCCATCCGCCAGATCACCACGAAGTATCCCGGCATCCAAACCACCCTCGGCGTCTCGAACGTGTCCTTTGGCCTGAACCCGGCAGCGCGCATCGTCCTGAACTCGGTGTTCCTGCACGAGGCTGTGCAGGCGGGCCTGACCAGCGGCATCATCGACGCGGCCAAAATCGTGCCGCTCGCTTCACTGCCGGAGGACCAGCGCAAGGTGGCGCTGGATCTCGTCTGGGACCTCCGCGAATACGACGCCGAGGGGAACCTCACGTACGACCCGCTGGCCAGCATGCTCGACCTTTTCGCCGGTGTCGACACGGCGGCGCTGAAGGACCAGCGCGCCGCCGAACTTGCGGCGCTGCCCACGGGCGAACGCCTGGCGCGGCGCATCATCGACGGCGAAGGCAAGGGCCTTGAAGACGACCTGGACCTGGCCCGTGCCGAGGGACTGACCCCGCTCGGCATCATCAACGACTACCTGCTCGAGGGCATGAAAGTTGTGGGCGAGCGCTTCGGTGCGGGCGAGATGCAGCTGCCGTTCGTGCTGCAGTCCGCCGAGGTGATGAAGGCTGCCGTCGCTCTGCTCGAACCGCACATGGAGAAGTCGGATGCGTCCGGCAAGGGCACCATGGTGATCGCCACCGTGCGCGGCGACGTGCACGACATCGGCAAGAACCTGGTGGACATCATCCTCACCAACAACGGCTACAAGGTGGTCAACCTTGGCATCAAGCAGCCGATGAGCGACATCATCGCCGCCGCCGAGGAACACGATGCGGATGTGATCGGGATGTCCGGCCTGCTCGTGAAGTCCACCGTCGTGATGAAAGAGAACCTCGAGGAACTGCAGTCCCGCGGGCTCGCGAAGCGGTGGCCGATCATCCTGGGCGGCGCGGCGCTGACCCGCGCTTACGTGGAGCAGGATCTGGCGGGGCAGTTTGAGGGCGAGGTCCGCTACGCGAAGGACGCCTTCGAAGGTCTGTCCCTCATGGAGCCGCTGGTGCAGGTCGCCCGCGGCGCTGACGCCGCAGAGGTCGGGCTGCCGGCCCTGAAGAAACGGATCCATAGGGGCGGCCCGAAGTTCAAGGTGACCGAGCCGGAGGCGATGCCCGGGCGTTCCGACGTCGCCGCCGACAACCCCGTGCCTTCGCCGCCCTTCTGGGGCACGCGGATCGTGCGCGGTGTGGCGCTCCACGACTTTGCGGCCTTCCTCGACGAACGCGCCACCTTCATGGGGCAGTGGGGGCTCAAGCCCGGCCGCGGCGAGGACGGCGCCTCCTATGAGGAACTGGTGGAACGCGAGGGCAGGCCGCGCCTGCGCTACTGGATGGACCGCATCCTCGGGGAGGGAATGCTCGACGCGTCCGTCGCCTACGGCTACTTCCCTGTGGTCTCCGAAGGGGAACAGGTAGTGGTGCTGCATCACGGGGAGGACCGCGACGGCGTCCTCGGCACCGCGGGCCTGCTCGCGCCCGACGGCGGATCAGGCGGCCCGCTCGGCACCGAGCGGCTGCGTTTCGACTTCCCGCGCCAGCGCCGCGACCGGCACCTGTGCCTCGCCGATTTCGTCCGCTCACGCGAAGCCGGGCAGATCGACGTCCTCCCGGTGCAGCTGGTCACCGCCGGCGGCAACGTCGACGAAGTGACGGCCAAGCTGTTCGCAGGCGACCACTACCGCGACTACTACGAGCTCAACGGCCTGGTCATGCAGCTCACCGAGGCGCTGGCGGAGTTCTGGCACGCGCGCATCCGGTCGGAGCTGGGTTTCGCAGCCGAGGATCCAAAGGACAAGGCAGGGCTGTTCAAACTCGACTACCGCGGCGCCCGCTTCTCGCTCGGCTACCCCGCCTGCCCCGACATGGAGGACCGCCGCAAGGTGGTGGAGCTGCTGAAGCCCGAGCGGATGGGCGTGGTCCTGAGCGATGAGCTGATGCTGCATCCCGAACAGTCCACCGATGCGTTTGTCTTCCACCACCCGGAGGCGAAGTACTTCAAGGTGTGAGCCGAAGCCGGTCTTTGGCTTAGATGGATAGGGTGTGGGCGGCCTGAGCGTCGTTGGCCTGTCCGCCCGCGCCGGAGACCGGCTTTACCCGCCGCAGTGCGGCAAGTATCGCCCGACCCACCATACTGATGCCGATGATCGTGGTGACGGCACGCAGGGTGTCCCAGCCCGCCGTCGACGTCAGGAGCGAGTAGAGCAGGAAACTGCTGAGGTTGGTGGCCAGCGGGGCCCCCGGCACATAGGAGATGCCGGTGCCCGCGCCCACTGCGAAGGGCCAGAACCACAGATTGGTCAGCAGCCCGAACACGTAGGATGCCACCGTGCCGTAACCGCGCAGCATCCATAGCTCGGCTCTCCCACGGACACGGCGGGGCAGCAGGCCGGCTCCGGCGCCCACCCAGGCGCAGGCAAAAATCTGGAACGGCGTCCAGGGCCCGATGCCACCCCACAGGGCGCTTGAGACGGCGATGGTGGCGGCTCCCAGGAGCAGGCCGAAACGGGCACCGAAGGCGCGGCCGGCCAGGATCAGCAGAATAAAGACTGCCTCGACGCCGCCGACGCCGGTGCTCGCCACCCGCACCACCGAACCGATGGCGGCCAGGACGCCGAGCAACGCGACCATGTGGGCGGAGCGGACCGAGCCGTCGAGGCAGACCACGACGGCGACGACGGCAAGGGGCGCCATGGCCAGCGCAGCATAGGGGACGGCCGCCGCGGCGTCCTCGGGGAGGGCCGCCGCGAGCAACGGCCAGCAAAACGCACCGAGAGCCACCAGGTTTGCCGCCGCAAGAACTGTGAGTTCGGCGGCCCGGGGCAACCGGATGCGGCGGTGTCTTTCGGGGCGTTGCATGTCTGTCCGGTCAGCGGCGCTCCACGCTGTGGATGCGCTACCTGCCACAGTGCCTGCCCGCGTGGCGGCTGCCCGGGTGGACGTCGCCTGCGTGGCAAGTCCATGGGCGGCAGTTGCCTGGTGGGGAACCGGGACAGCCGGTTCTGGGCTGCCGGGTGAGGGGGCCACGCCGTCGCGCATCGGGAGGATCCGGGCGCCGAGGCCATGGGCAAAGTCGAGATCGTGCGTGGCGATCAGCACCGCTGCACCCGCGTCCGCTGCGGTCCGCAGCGCCGACGCAACTGCTGCGCGCGCGGCGGGATCGAGTCCGCGGGTCGGCTCATCGATCAGGAGCACCTGCGGATCGTCCATGGTCTGCAGCGCGATCGCAAGGATCCTGCGTTCCCCGGCAGAGAGGTCCCGGGGATGCTCGTGTCCAAGCGGCATCCCGGCCTCCCCCCGCAACAGGGCAAGACGGGACGCCGCGGGCACCGGGGAGAGCTGCGCGCCGCCCGTGGCTGCAGGGCGGTGCCGGTTGATTCGGCGCAGGCCGTGCGCCTGGCGTTTCTCTGCCGCGCGGAGTTCTGCTGCGACGGTGTCCCTTGTGAAGAGGTCGTCAGAGGCATCCGGGACGAGGACCACGCGCCCGCCGTCCAGTGCGCCTTCGCCCCGGGTGCCCTCGCCGAGGGCGAGGGCCACCAGAAGCGATGACTTCCCTGCCCCGTTTGGGCCCACAACGGCTACGATTTCGCGGCGGTGCAGGGTAAGCGATGCATCGCGAACGAGCGGCTTGCCCCCGCGGTGCACCGACAGATTTGTCGCCGCCAGCACAGGCGGCCCTTCCGCCGGCCGCCCAACTGATTGTGCCGGCGTCGACCGGGCAACGGCCGAAGCCGGAACGGACGGTGCGGCGCCGGGTACTAAGGCACCGCCGTCGATGGTCCACCAGCCGTGCGCAACGGGTACCAGGGCATGCGCCCGGTGCTCCGCCACGATGACACAGACGCCCGCTTCGCAGGCGAGGGCGTTCAGCACGGCGATGACGCGTTCGCGCGCGGCCGGGTCAAGGTCGGCCAGCGGCTCGTCGACCAGAACCAGGGCAGGATGCTCCACCACAGCGGCGGCGATGGCGACGAGCGTAGCCTCACCCGCCGAGAGGGTGCTGAGGTTCCGGTCCAGAAGCCCTGAAACACCGATCCGCGCTGCGACTTCCGCGACCCGGGCCCTGGTGATGCCGGCTGGCACCCCGCGCAGTTCGAGCGCGAGGGCGATTTCGTCACGGACCCGTGTAGTGGCGAATGCGGCGCGGGGATTCTGCAGTACGACGCCGACGAGCCGGGCGGTGTCGCGCGGGGGCGCGGCCGCACGGTCCATCCCGGCGACGCTGACCGTGCCGGAAATCTCTCCGCCGTCGACGTGTGAGAGCAGGCCCGCGATACCCCGCAGGATGGTGGACTTGCCGGAACCCGTTGGCCCGGTGATGACCGAGATTGATCCGCCCGATGGCCTGAATTCCGCCACGTGCAGCTGGGTGCTGCCGATGCGGAACTGTGCGTCCCGGACGATCAAAGGTGTTGCGGTCCCGTGGCCGGGGTGGTGTGCTGCCCGGCTCGCGAAGCCGCGCAGCTCCAGCGCCGCGGCAACCCTGCCGGCGTGTTCGAGCGTCCGTTCGAGCACGGGAACGAGGGCGCGGGGTCCGAAGCGTTCGTCCCGCAACCGGAAGGCCAGGCGGACGGAGCTCACGGCGTCGGAGAGTGCGGGGAGCGCCGCCCAGGCCACCACGAGCATCCTGGCCATGCCCTGCATGGGGCCGCCACGGGCCAGGAGAACAAAGCCGCGGGCCACATCCACGCAGGCGTTGAGGAGACCGAAACCGAAGATCATGCCGGCAATCGGCAGGGCGGACAGGACCGCCTCCGCCAGGCCTTGTGCTGTTACCGGGCCGAAGAGGACCACATGGGCGTACGGGGCAGGCAGCTGGATCGCCGGAATGTTGAACAGAACCGTGTCACCGATGCCCGCCCCGTTAAAGAGGATGCGGTAGATGACCCGCGCCGCGATGAATACGACGGCGAGCGCCGTCCCTGCGCGTAACGGCGCGGGCCGAAAGGTCACGCCGCGGGGGCGGCCGGTGCGCCGTCGACCGTGAAGAGCAGTTCCAGGCTCTGTCCCGGGCTGACCTTCAGGGTGGCGAGGCCTTCCTGGGCGTAGGCCCAGGCGCCGGAGGCCGGCTTAACCCACAGCGACCAGTAGGCGAAGGCGGCGGGCATCTTCTTGCATTCTTCCCGGTACGTGCCGCCCTTGTGGGTGATGTCGAAGTCTGCGGCGGGAACGCCGTTGACACGGCACGCCAGTTCCTTGGGATATGCGTCAGTGCCCTCGGTCTTCACCTTTGCCTCGTCGAGCACCTTGGAAGCGAGGGTCGGCGCGTCCACGGGGACGCAGACGGACGTGTCGGCGGCGGCCTGCTTCAGGGCGCCGGAATCGACGATGACCCGCACCCCGGTGCACGGCCCGGAGGCGGCACTGGATGAAGCTGAAGCCGTTGCCGGCGAAACCGGGGCAGAGGTACTTGGCTGGGTGGCGGCCGGTGTGGAACAGGCGGCGAGGGAAAACAGGAGACCGGCGGCGGCGAGTGAGCCCGCGGCGGCGGTGCGGATCGTAGTCAATGTCACCTGTCAAGGTTAGGGCTTGCCTGTCCGTATCTAGATGCCGTCGCGTTGTGTGACGCTAAGGGTGCCGGGATCGCAGGCGTTGGGTGATGGCGCGGGATGCGGTGATCAGAAGTGGGCCGATGGTAGATTGCGCCTGGGGATAGCCGTTGGACCCTATGACCGCCGGATGTCTCAGCTTCGGGCGGGACCGACGAACGAAGTCGAGGTAAACATGGAGATCAAGCCGGAAGTCGGCGTACCTTGTGCGGGGACCTGGCAAGTCGAGCCGCTGGATGGGGTGGTGCAGCGGCTACTGCCGACCGGACAAAGGCCGAACCGCCCCTGGATCGTAGCCGTAGACGGGAGGAGCGGGGCAGGCAAGACCACGCTCGTGGAGCGCCTGATGGCTCGAGTGCCGGCCTCGGGCGTCGTCCACACGGATGACATAGCGTGGCATCTTTCGTTTTTTGACTGGGCCGCTGAACTCCGAGGCGGTGTGCTCGAGCCCCTGCTTCGGGGCGAGGCTGTCCATTACCGTCCGCCGGGCTGGGTGGCCCGAGGACGTCCCGGTGCCATTGCTCTACCCGCCGGGCGTTCAGTGGTGTGGGTGGAAGGGAGCGGATCATCACGCCAGGCCCTCGCCGACCTGGTCGACGCCTCGATCTGGGTGCAGTGCGGCAATGTTGAGGCCCGGCGTCGACTCCTGGCCAGGGACGGCGAGGAAGAATCAGGCCTGCACAGTGAGTGGGAAGAGCAAGAAATCCCCTTCCTGCTTGAAGACCGGCCGTGGGAGCGGGCTACGGTGATCGTGGCCGGAAGGCCTGCCCTGGAACACGATCCGGGCACCCAAGTAGTAACCGCTCAGGCTTCGCCACCAAACGCGGAGATCACCTGACGCAAGGGCCCATCGCCGATAGCGGGGGACTCCTGCAACCGGAGGATCAGGGCGCCGCAGTGGTTTGCAGCACCTTCGGCAGCCGGGGGCGGAGCGCGAGGTGCGGACCGCTTTGGAGGGCTTTTTGCAGGCGCGGAAGGTGGAGTTCGATGTCCCGCGCGACGGCATGCGCCACGGCCCAGTCGGCCAGCGCCAAGGCCAGCTCCAGTTCACTGCATAGCTGGTTCATTTTCAGCGCCCCGACCAGCCACGATTTCGTCTTTAGGTTAAGCGAGGCGTCCAATGCCAAATTCCTGTCCCGGCCGCCAACGGCGCGCACAATCCGTTCAACCAGGCGGGGGAGTAGGTCCACGTAATCAGCGATGAATGACTCAGCCGTTTCCGGTGATGCATCCTGCGCGAGCTTTTGTAGGTGCTGCTCGTCCAGCGTCAGCTTCAGTTCCACTTCCAGTTGCTTCCCCCTGCGCACTGCGCACTCCCTTCCGCCCACATCGGTGTGCATCACCGAGCCACGTGCCGGTCGCTGTGTCATGTACGCAGCTGTCGGCCGAATCGCCTGCCTTTTTGCAGGTTATGGCCAGAGTGCATGGCGGGCATCAAGGAGGGCACAGCAAACGCGCAGTATGGTGTCAAGAAAATGCGAGTCCCTTGTGTGGCTGTCCGTCCCGCGGGCCCATCGCATGCGTGCTAACCGCGCGGTGCCCGTTCCAGCGCCTCGAGGATCAAATCCAGCCCGTAGGCGAATTCGTTGCGGTAGTCGTAGCCAGGCTGCATGACGACCTGCGTGGCGATTTCGACCATGTGCGGGTACTCTCCGGTCGCGAACCGTTCCATGATCGGACCGGCCACCTCCGCCATGGGTTCGTTGCCTGCTATGGGCAGTGCGGCTTCCTGGAGTGCGAACCCGTAGATGTAGCTGTCCAGTAGCGAGTAGGCCCGAGCGGTCTGCTGCACCGTGAAGCCTGCCGCACGCAGCGTGGCCAGTGTCGCCTCGTGGTGCTTCAACGTCCCAGGGCCGGGAGCTTTACGGGATTCCAGCAGCCCGACCGCCCACGGATGCCGTTGCAGCACTTCCCGCGCCGAGCAAGCCCGGCGCCGCATCTGTTCCTTCCACTCCACGCCGGCCTCGGGAGTGTGGATCTCGGTGAAGACGAGATCCACAAGGCCGTCAAGAATCTGGTCCTTGTTGGCCACGTAGTAGTAGAGCGTCATGGGTTTGGTGCCCATGCTCTGGGCGAGAGAGCGGATCGACAGGGCGGCGATACCTTGCCTGTCTGCCAACTCCATGGCCTTCTGCAGAACCTTCTCGCGGCTTAGCCCCGGCCGGTCCCTGCGGCTGGCGCTTGCGTCCTTCATTTCTTCTCCTCCTGGCCCTTCCTCTTCCGTACAGCGTACGGTAATCTTTCTCGTACAGCGTACGAAAAGCCTGCACCGACGGAAGGGAACGCTATGAAAACGCAGGAGCGCACTCAGCGGGACGGCACCACAACCGTGGAAGACATGCGCGCGATTGTTCGGGACACCTATGGCGGGCCCGAGGTGACGCGTCTGGACCGGGTGTCCCGCCCGGAAATCAAGGGCGACGACGTGCTTGTGCGGGTCAGGGCGGCCGGCGTCGACCGCGGGATCTTGCACATGATGACCGGCCTGCCCTACCTGGGCCGGCTGGCGTTTGGTTTGCGGAAACCGAGGGAACGGGTTCTGGGCCTGGATCTCGCAGGAGTCGTAGAGGCGGTAGGCCCCAAAGTTACGAGGTTCGCCGTCGGCGATGCGGTGTACGGCAGCGGTCGTGGTTCCTACGCGGAGTACGCCGTTGCATCCGAGGGCAGGCTCGCCGCGAAGCCAGCCGCGCTTTCTTTCGAGCAGGCCGCGGCGGTGCCGGTTTCCGCGGTCACTGCCCTCCAGGGCCTGCGCGCCGGGAGGATCGGGGAGGGGCAGAAGGTGCTGGTCACCGGGGCGTCCGGCGGCGTCGGCAGCTACACCGTCCAGCTGGCCAAAGCCTTCGGTGCTCAGGTCACCGGAGCCTGCAGCACCGGAAAGGTGGAATTTGTCCGTGGCCTGGGCGCGGACAGCGTCATCGATTACACCCGTGAGGACTTCGCGGCAACAGGCCCGTATGACCTCATCCTGGACATCGCGGGAAACCCGCCGATCTCGCGGCTGCGCCGCGCCCTGACACCCACAGGAACGGCAGTCATTACCGGGGGAGAGGGTGGCGGGAAGCTGGCCGGGGGCCTGCATCGTCAGCTGGGCGCCACGGCACTGTCACCTTTCATCCGCCAACGGCTGACGACGTTTCTCGGCCTGGTCCGGGCTGCTGAGCTTCAGGACCTTGCCCCGCTCATACAGGCCGGAAAAATAGCGCCAGCCCTCGACCGGACGTTCATGCTGGCCGAGGCTCAGGACGCGCTTCGCTTCCTTGAGGACGGCAAGGTGTCCGGCAAGGTGGTGCTCACCGTGTGAAAGCCGTAAATGCGTATTCCCGCATCAGGATCCCGGTCGATGACGCAGGCATTGTTTTAGCCGGACTGCTTGCGCAGTGCTGCCCAGGCTTGGAAACCGCCGATGAGGTCGGTCGCACAGGTCAGCCCCAGCCGTTGCAGGGTGTGCGCAGCGAGGCTGGAGCTGTAGCCCTCATTGCAGACAACCACGATCCGCCGGGCGGGGTCGAGATCAACCGGCAGCCGGTGGGGGCTGGAAGGATCCAGCCGCCACTCGAGGACGTTTCGGTCAATGACGACAGCTCCCGGAAGATCACCGTCGCGGTCCCGCTGGTCGACCGGCCGCGTGTCAACAACAAGGGCGCCCGCTGCCATCTCCCGCTCAAGATCCGAAGCGTGAACACGCTGGAGGCCGGCGCGGCTCTCAAGCAGTAATTGGTTGATCGTGAGAGCCCCGGAGGAGTCACCCCGATCTGGACTGCGCTGGCAGGTCGCGGCGGCGTCGCCGGAGATAGGACACTGCTTCACCCTTTTCCTCGCTTTGCCTGCTGGCCGGTCGGTCGTTCCACCATGAAGCGACATCATGAGCTATTCGGGGCCCAATTTTCAAGGGTATGGAGGAAGTCAGATCAGCAGGAGATGCCATGGGCATTCTGGGTTGGCACCCCACCCAGGGGAGATGCGCAACGTACTACTTTACATAATGCTGATTATCGGCGTTATTGATGCAGCCGTAGAAGGGGCCCTCAGGCTCCACGGTCGCCGCCGAAATGAGCCGCACAAAAGCAGTTCATGGATGCTGTCTGCAGCGTTGCCGCTGACCGCACCACGCCGAGTTGGGCGCCGGATGTTGCGGCGCCGGTTGTCGCGGCGCCGTCGGGGCGTGGTGGCCTTCACGTTCTGCGTGCGTCCGCATCGTTCGGCAGGAATACGTGAACGTGCTCTGATCCAGTTGCCAGCCCCGAGCTCTTGCGCCGCAAGGCAGCGATCCCGCAGCGACGCTACTTTTCCCATTACTTGACATAATGTTGGACAGGTACTCCCAGTGACCTCAGAGCCGGCCTGCCCATGATTGCCTGGAAGATCGTCGTCGTCGCACTGATAACGTTCACGGCGAGCTTCGTTGCCGCGGCAGCCATCGCCCAGGTTGCCATGAACTTCTGATGCAGGCCGAAAGGAAGGAACCCATGCTGATCACCAACGTCCGTCCGTGGGGCGGTGACGCCGTGGACGTCGAGGTCCGGGAGGGACGGATCGCTGCCCTGCACCCCGGGGGGACCGCCGTCGAAAATGCCGGGGATGCCGGCGAGGCCGTCGACGGGCGCAACCGGATCGCGCTTCCCGCGTTCACCGACGTCCATGTCCACCTCGATTCCACCCGGATCGGGCTGCCCTTCCGGGAGCACACGGGCGCGCCCGGCGTGTGGAACATGATGCGCAACGACCGCGAGCACTGGCGTGACACGCCTGTCCCCTACCCGGAAGTGGTGGCAGGAACGCTGGAGCGGATGATTGCCCGGGGCACCACGCGGGTCCGCTCCTACGCCCAGATCGACGTCGACTGCAAACTTGAGCGCTTCGAGGCCGTCATGGCTGCCAAAGAACGCTACGGGGACGCCGCAACTGTGGAGATCATGGCCTTCCCGCAGGCCGGACTCCTGCTGGAGGACGGTACCGTCCCCCTCCTGGAGGACGCCCTCCGCGCAGGTGCCACGACCATCGGCGGCATTGATCCCTGCCAGCTGGACCGCGACCCGGTGCGACACCTGGACATCGTTTTCGGCCTCGCCGAAAAGTACGGGGTCGACGTCGACATCCACCTCCACGAGCCCGGCCACCTCGGCGTGTTCAGCGCCGAGCTCATCTTCGAACGCACCAGGGCACTGGGCATGGAAGGACGCGTCTCGCTCTCCCACGCCTATGAACTGGCCAACGTCCACCCCGACGTGACCGCCCGGCTCGTGGAACAGATGGCCGAACTGGACGTTGCCTGGGCGACCGTGGCCCCGGCAAGCGGCGGCACCCAGTTCGACCTGGCGCAGATGACCGGCGCCGGGATCCGGGTAGGGCTGGGCGAGGACGGCCAGCGGGACTACTGGAGCCCCTATGGCAACTGCGACATGCTCGACCGCACGTGGCAGCTGGCGTTCACGCACCGGCTGCGGAAGGACCGGCTGATCGGGCACTGCGCGGCGATCGCCACCATCGGCGGCGCCTCGATCATGGACCGCTCGGTCCAGCGCCTCACGAGCCCGGACGACCGGCCGGGCCTGGCGGTTGGTGACCTGGCGGACATCGTCCTCGTGGACGGCGAAACCGTCACGAGCACCGTCATGGACCGGGGCGCTGACCGCACCGTCATCCACAAGGGCAGGGTCGTCGCCGACGGCCTGTCCGTCCTGCCAACCACCGCGGGGTGACCCGCCGGACTGTCAGCTGGCGCCGACGTAGGCCGCGAGGTGCTCGCCTGTCAGCGTTGCACGGCCGGCCACCAGATCGGCCGGCGATCCCTCGAAGACGATCCTGCCGCCGTCGTGCCCGGCGCCGGGGCCGAGGTCGATGATCCAGTCGGCGTGGGCCATGACCGCCTGGTGGTGTTCGATGACGATCACTGACTTGCCCGAATCGACCAGCCGGTCCAACAGTCCCAGCAGGTTTTCGACGTCGGCCAGGTGCAGGCCCGTGGTGGGCTCGTCGAGGATGTAGACGTCACCCTTGTCCGCCATCTGCGCGGCCAGCTTGAGCCGCTGCCGCTCGCCGCCGGACAGCGTGGTGAGCGGCTGGCCGAGGGTAAGGTAGCCCAGCCCCACGTCGGCAAGCCGGTCGAGGATCTTGTGGGCTGCCGGCGTGCGGGCATCGCCGTCCTCGAAAAACTCCTCCGCTTCCGCCACCGACATGGCCAGCACCTCGGCGATGTTCCGCCCGCCCAGGGTGAACTCCAGCACCGCTGCCTGGAACCGCTTGCCGTCGCACTCCTCGCAGGTGGTCTCGACGGTGGCCATGACGCCCAGGTCCGTGTAGATGACCCCGGCACCGTTGCAGGTGGGGCAGGCGCCCTCGGAGTTGGAACTGAACAGGGCCGGCTTCACGCCGTTGGCTTTGGCAAACGCCTTGCGGATCGGTTCGAGCAGCCCGGTGTAGGTGGCGGGGTTGCTGCGGCGGGAACCCCGGATGCCGGTCTGGTCGATCACCACCACGCCCTCGCGCTTGGCGACCGAGCCGTGGATCAGCGAGCTCTTGCCGGAGCCGGCCACGCCGGTCAGCACGCAGAGCACGCCGAGCGGGATGTCGACGTCGACGTTCTTGAGGTTGTTCGTCGACGCCCCGCGGATCTCCAGGGCGCCCGAAGCCGGCCGCACCGAGTCCTTGAGCTGTGCCCGGTCATCGAGGTGCCGGCCCGTGATGGTGCCGCTCCCCCGCAGCCCGTCCACGGTCCCTTCGAAGCAGACGGTGCCGCCGCCGGTGCCGGCACCCGGCCCGAGATCGACGATGTGGTCGGCAATGGCAATGCTCTCCGGCTTGTGCTCCACGACGAGCACCGTGTTTCCCTTGTCACGGAGCTGGAGGAGGAGGGAGTTCATCCGTTCGATGTCGTGCGGGTGCAGGCCGATCGTGGGTTCGTCGAAAACGTACGTGACATCGGTGAGGGACGAGCCGAGGTGGCGGATCATCTTGGTGCGCTGCGACTCGCCGCCGGACAGGGTGCCCGAGGGCCGGTCCAGGGACAGGTAGCCCAGCCCGATTTCGGCGAACGAGTCCAGCAGGTGCTGGAGGTTGGCAAGCAGCGGCGCCACAGAGGGTTCATCCAGGCCGCGGACCCAGTCGGCGAGGTCGGTGATCTGCATGGCGCAGACGTCGGCAATGTTCTTGCCCTTGATCTTCGACGACAGCGCTTCCTGGCTCAGCCGGGTGCCGCCGCAGTCCGGACAGGTGGTGAAGGTGATGGCCCGTTCCACGAAGGCGCGCACGTGCGGCTGCAGCGCGTCCACGTCCTTGGAAAGCATCGACTTCTGGATCTTGGGGATGATGCCCTCGTAGGTCAGGTTGATGCCCTCGACCTTGATTTTGGTCGGCTCCTTGTACAGCAGGTCATGGAGTTCCTTCTTGGTGAACTTACTGATCGGCTTGTCCATGTTGAAGCCGGCGCCGGCGAAGATCCGGCCGTACCAGCCGTCCATGCTGTAGCCGGGTATGGTCAGGGCGCCCGCACTGAGCGACTTGCTGTCGTCGTACAGTGCCGTAAGGTCGAAGTCGCTGACGTTCCCCATGCCCTCGCAGCGCGGGCACATGCCGCCGAGCCGGTTGAACGTCGCCTTCTCCGCCCTGGTCTTGTTGCCGCGCTCCACGGTGATCGCGCCGCTGGCCTTCACTGTCGGGATGTTGAAGGAGTACGCGTTGGGTGAGCCGATGTGCGGATCGCCAAGCCTGCTGAAAAGGATCCGCAGCATTGCGTTGGCGTCTGTCGCCGTGCCCACGGTGGAACGCGGGTTGGCGCCCATGCGCTCCTGGTCAACGATGATCGCCGTGGTCAGGCCCTCCAGCACGTCGACGTCGGGCCGGGACAGCGTGGGCATGAAGCCCTGCACGAACGCGCTGTAGGTTTCGTTGATCATCCGCTGCGACTCCGCGGCGATGGTGCCGAACACCAGCGAGCTCTTGCCTGAACCTGAAACACCGGTGAATACGGTCAGGCGGCGCTTGGGGATCTCAACGCTGACATCCTTGAGGTTGTTCACGCGCGCGCCCTGCACCCGGATCAGGTCGTGGCCGTCGGCGGTGTGCAGTCCGGATGACTGTGCGTCCGTCCTGGTGGTTATGGTCATCGTGTCCCCATCTGGTAGGCGGATAGCGGGCTGGCGCCAGGCGGCCGGCCGGAGGCCGCCGGCGCGCGCACCATGTCTGATTCTTGTTCCTCGGCGCGGTTGCGGCAACAGTAGGACCGTACGACGGCGGGAACACTGTACGACGGCGGCCGGGCGCGTCTGCCGCGCCCGCCGGCTGCCGTCGTCGTGCTTTTGAAGAGAAGGACCTACCGGACCTCGTTGATGCGGATCAGGTTGCCCGCCGGGTCGCGGAACGCGCAGTCGCGGACGCCGTACGGCTGGTCGGTGGGCTCCTGGACCACCTCGGCGCCGCTGGCCTGCACCTTGTCGAAGGTGCCGTCGAGGTCCGGGGTGCCGAGGACCAGGCGCGCGTAGGTGCCCTTGGCCATCATTTCGGCAATCGTCCGCCGCTCGTCCTCCGTGATGCCAGGATCGGCGGCCGGCGGTTCCAGGACCACAGAGGTGCCGGGCTGGTCGGGCGGACCCAGAGTGAGCCAGCGCATCCCACCGTACCCCACGTCGTTGCGGAGTTCGAAACCCAGGGTGTCGCGGTAGAACGCCAGGGACGCATCGGCGTCGTTATGCGGAAGGAACGTGTAGTGAATGGTGAGGTTCATGCCGCCAGTCTAGGGACGGCCGGGCAGGACCGCTTCTCGATTCCTGACCGGTCTGCTGACCTGTTTCACCACGCAGGCCGGCATGCCCGCCGTCTCCCCCGCCGCTTGCGTCCGGTACACACTGGGCGGCATCCCGACCAGCTCCGTGAAACGGCTGCTGAACGTGCCCAGCGAGGAACAGCCGACGGCGAAGCACACCTCGGTGACGCTGAGGTCGCCGCGCCGCAGCAGCGACATCGCCCGCTCGATGCGACGTGTCATCAGGTAGGAGTACGGGGACTCGCCGTAGGCCTCCCGGAACTGCCGGCTCAGATGCCCGGCCGAAATGTTCACGCCGCGGGCCAGCGCCTCCACGTCCATGGGCTGGGCGTACTCCCGGTCGATGCGGTCACGGACACGGCGGAGCCGAGCCAGATCCTCCAGGCGCTGCGTTGCGGCGGGTTTGCTGGTCACAGTCGCGATGGTGCTACCTCCTGCCGGAGTTGTCCAGTCCAATCCATTGTCTTAACCGTCCGGCCTCGTTAAGAATGAACGAATGACGGTCTATGTGAGAGCTCTTGAAACCGCAGTTCCTCCGACCCTGCTCATCCAGCATGAGGCCCGCGATGTGTTTGCCGCCCAGCCCGGGCTGACACGGCTTGGCTCCCGGCTAGTGACCACGTGCTTCGACTCCGCGGCCATCGATACCCGGTACACCGCGGTGCGCGAGCTGACCCTGGACTCCAGCGCCGAAAACCCGCAGTTCTTTGATCCCCAGACCGGCCTGCTGCGCAGCCCCAGCACCAAGGCGCGCAACAACCTCTTCGCCGAAGAGGCAACGAAGCTCTTCATCGAAGCGGCCGACGCCGCCGTTTCCAAATGCGACGGCATCGGCCCGCAGGACATCACCCACCTCGTGACGGTGTCCTGCACCGGATTCTTCAATCCCGGGCCGGACTACAAGATCGTCCGCGCCCTGGGCCTCAACCCTGCCGTACAGCGCTACCACCTCGGCTTCATGGGCTGCTATGCCGCATTCCCGGCGCTGCGTGCGGCCAAGTCCTTCTGCGAGGCTGACCCGGCGGCGGTGGTGCTCGTCGTGTGCGCCGAACTGTGCTCGCTGCATGTCCGGACCTCCAACGATCCGGACACCATCATGGGGTCGGCGCTGTTCGCGGACGGCGCCGCAGCCGCGGTGGTGACGGCCCGGGAGGACCTGCCGTCTCCGCCGTTGCTCCGGCTGGACCACTTCGAAACCGTCCTGACACCGGTGGGCGAGGACTCGATGGCGTGGAACATCGGCGACGAAGGCTTTGAGATGGTGCTCGGCAACTATGTCCCGCACATCATCGATGACCACATCGTCGGCGCGCTCGAGCCGCTGCTGGCACGCGATCCCTCACTCAGGGAACTCGCCTACCGCGACATCACCCACTGGGGCATCCACCCGGGCGGCCGCAGCATACTGGACAAGGTGCAGTCCCGGCTGGACCTCACCGACGAGCAGCTGCTTCCGGCCCGCGAAACGCTGAGGAACTACGGCAACATGAGCAGCGCCACGGTGCTCTTCGTCCTCAGGCATATTCTGGATCTTCCGCCGCGGGAGGGGGACGAACGCGTCTGCTCCATGGCCTTCGGGCCGGGCCTCACGGTGGAGACCGGGCTGTTCACCAAGGTGAAGCGGCCGGTGGATGAGCCCGGTGACGCCGGCGGGGCGGGCGAGGTCGGCCGGGCCATCGCCGGCGAGGCCGAACCGTCCCTGGCCTGAGGCGGGTGAGGATCCTGGGCGGCGGACGCGCCACCCTCGTTGGCCCCGGCTTTCTCGGCGGGAGGGACACGGCAGCCGTTGAGGACATGGACCGGCCGGACTGCGACCCCGACCGGCTGCAGCGCACCTACCAGCAGTTTGGCCTGGTCAACCGCGTGGTCGCCGGGTGGCGCCGGCTGTACCGCAGCAGAGTCCGCCCGCAGCTGGCAGGCTCCGAAGAGGCAACCCTGCTGGACGTCGGCTGCGGCGGCGGCGACCTGGCCCTGATGCTCGCCGGCTGGGCGGCCAGGGACGGGATCCCGCTTCATGTCACGGGAATTGACCCGGACGCCAGGGCGTACCGGTTCGCGGCCGGCCGCGAACCCCTGCCCGGAGTCGAGTTCCGGCAGGCCAGCAGCGGCGACCTGCTCGCCGAAGGCAAACAGTACGACGTCGTCATCTCCAACCACGTGCTGCATCACCTGACCGCCGCGGAACTGCAGTCCTTCCTGGACGACTCCGCCGGGCTCACCCGCCGCCTGGCGCTGCACAACGACCTCCGGCGCAGCGCTGCTGCCTATGCGCTGTTCAGCGCCGGTGCCCTGCCGCTCACCGGCTCCTATATCCGGCGGGACGGGCTGACCTCGATCAGGCGCAGCTACACCGTCCCGGAGCTGGCTGCCGTCGTCCCCGCGGGCTGGACGGCGGAACCGCACTCCCCGTTCCACTGCCTCCTCAGCTACCGGCGGCACGACACCTGCCTTCAGGGCGGCACCTACCGGCAGGACCAGGGATGACCGACGTGCTGATCGTGGGCGGCGGGCCGGTGGGACTCTTCCTCGGCTCGCTGCTCCTGCAGCAGGGGGTTGCGGTTCGGGTGCTGGAAAAGCGCCCCGGACGGAACGCCCACACCCGGGCCATCGGCATCCATCCGCCGGCGCTCGCCGCCCTGGACCGCATCGGCGTCGCCCGGGAGCTGATCGGACGGGGCGTGCCCATCCGCCAGGGGTTCGCCGTGAGCAGGGGACGGCGGATCGCCCGCATGCCGTTTGCTCCGGTCTCAAGCCGGTATCCGTTCGTGCTCGCGGTGCCGCAGCCTGTGACGGAAGAAATCCTGGAGCGGCGGCTCAGCGAACTGGACAGCGACGCGCTCGTCCGGAACGCGCGCGTGACAGGAATGCACGACGACGGCGGCCGGGTCATGCTCAGCGTCACCACTGACGGGACGTTCTCCAGCTGCACCGCCGGTTTCGTTGTGGGCGCCGACGGCGCCCGCTCGACGCTGCGGACCCTGCTGGGCATCGAGGCGCCTGAGAAGCTGTATCCCGACCACTACCTGATGGGTGACTTTCCCGAATCCAGTCCCTTCGGCAGCGACGCCGCGCTCTTCCTGGAAGGCGACGGAATCGTGGAGTCCTTCCCGCTACCCGGCAGCGTCCGCCGCTGGGTGGTCCGGCTGGGGAAACCGCCTGCGCGCCCCGATGCAGAGCAGCTGGCAGGACTCGTTGCCCGCCGGACCCGCCTGCACCTTGATGCCGCCGCGAACACCATGCTGAGCAGTTTCAGCGTCCGTTCCCGCCTCGCTGCGCGCATGGTGTCCGGCCGGACCGCGCTCATCGGCGACGCCGCGCACGAGATCAGCCCCATCGGCGGGCAGGGCATGAATCTTGGCTGGCTGGATGCCGAAGCGCTGCTGCCTGCCATCACCGCCGTTGTGCATGGCAAGCCCTCCATTGACTTGCTTCGGCGTTTCGACTCGGCCCGGCGCCGGGCGGCAGTTTCCGCCAGGCGCCAGGCCGAGGTGAACATGGCCCTGGGCAGGCCCCTCCCGGACGGCCTGCTGCGGCCCCGGAACGCGGCGATCGCCTGCGCCGCTGCGCTGCCGGCGTTCAACGCCCTGGTGGCGCGGCGTTTCACCATGCAGTGACCGGTTCCGTTCGGCAGCGTCTGGCTCCGTCATACAGTGACTAGGCTGTCCCCATGAGCCACGCATCCCCGCCCACGTCCTACAGCCCCGCCCGCATCCGGGAAACCGTGCAGGAACTGCTGGCCGCGGAGTCCCTTCCGCCCATCGTGCAGGCCGGCCACCCGGTCCTGAGGCAGCATGCGGCTCGCTTCGAGGGGCAGCTGGATCCGGCGGAACTCAGCCACCTGATTGTCCTGATGAGGAAGGTCATGCATGCCGCACCCGGCGTCGGCCTGGCGGCTCCGCAGCTGGGCATTCCGCTGCAGCTGGCCGTCCTGGAGGACCAGTTTGAGATCGACGGGGCCGTTGCCGCGGCCAGGGGCAGGGTGCCGCTGGAGTTCTTCGCCATGCTGAATCCTTCCTACTCCCCCGTGGGCGGCGCCACGGCCGCCTTCTTCGAAGGCTGCCTGTCGCTGTCCGGGCTGCAGGCTGTGGTGGAGCGTGCCGAAAGCGTGCGCCTGGAGTATGTAACGCCCGACGGCGGCCAGGTCACCAAGGACTTCAGCGGCTGGCAGGCGAGAATCGTGCAGCACGAAACCGACCACCTGCACGGCCGGCTTTACATTGACCGGGCCGAGCTTCGCTCGCTCAGCACCAACAGCGAGTACGCCGCGCGGTGGGCCGAGCCGGGCATCGGAACAGCCAGCCGGGAGCTCGGCTTCCCGGCCGGAGCCGGGGCTGGCCGGGAAGCCCCAACGGAACCTGCCGGAACGGACTAGCCGGTTTCACCCCGGTTGGTCTCGGTCGGCAGGTACTTTGCCCACCAGGCCAGGATGTGCTCAAAGCGCTGCCGCCGGTGGTGGGGCGTCCCGGTGCGGGACAGCTCGTGGTCCTCACCCGGGAACACGAGAAATGCGGAGTCGACGCCCTGCTGCTTGAGCGCCGTGAAGTAGCGCTGGCCCTGCTCCACCGGGCAGCGGAGATCATCCTCGCTGTGGATCACCAGCGTGGGTGTCCGGACCGCGGCGACGGTGGCCATGGGGCTTTGCGCGGCCACCTGCTCCGCTGCCGAGCCGACATACTCGCCGCCAAAGAACCAGCCGATGTCGGACGAGCCGGTGAAGCTCACCGGATCCAGGAAACCCCGCTCCACGATGGCTGCCCGGAACCGGTGGTCCTGGCTGATGGTCCACGCCGTCAGGTAGCCGCCGTAGGAGCCGCCCATGATCCCCAGGGCGCCGGCATCGAGGGCGGAGAACTTCTCCAGGCTCCCGTCGAGGAAGGCTAGCACGTCCTGCATGTCCACGGTGCCCATCCGCTCCTTGATGCTCCGTCCGTGGGCCTGGCCATACCCGGCCGAGCCGCGCGGATTGCACATCAGCACGGCGTAGCCGGCGGCGGCATACACCTGCGCCTCATCAAAAAACGCTGTGGTGTACTGCGCAAACGGGCCGCCGTGGATGTTCAGCAGCACCGGGTGCGGACCTTTCCCCGGCGGCAGGACAAGCCAGCCGTGGACGGGGTAACCGTCCGGCGCCGGGAACGTCACTTCCTGCGGCTCGATGATGCCCGCTTCGGTCCGCAGGGCGGCCGAGAAGTCGGTGAGCAGGCGAAGCTGGCCATCCTCCAGGACGGCCACGTCGCCGGCTGTCGCGGCGTCGCTGTAGCTGAGGAACACCGTGCCGCCGCCGTCCCCGGCCCCGCCGACCACCCGGTCACCGTGAACGAGGAGGGCATGGTCTCCCGTGGCGCTGAACTCAAGCAGCTCCACCGTTCCCTGGGCGGTATTGAGCACCAGCGCACTGTCCTTGCCGCGCAGGCCGATCGTGTCCCCGGGCGCTGCGACGTCCATGTTCTCGGCGTCGCTCAGGGCCCTGGCCTCGCCACCGGCGGACGGCATGACGTGCAGGACCGTGTTCTTGGCAACGAAGTCCTGGCCAGTGCCGCCCAGGTCCTGGGAGGTGAAGAACAGCCAGCGCCCGTCGGCAGATTGCCGGACGTCGGAAACCGTCTGGGCTCCCAGGCTGGCGACCGGCACCAAAGCCGGCGCGCCGCCGTCGGCCGCTACGCGGTAAATCCCCGTGACAAGGTCCTGGTCGGCGTCCTCGTGGAGGGCAGCCACGAAGTAGACGGCACTGCCGTCGCTGCTGAAGGTGGCGCCGGTGTGGTCGGTTGCCGCCGTTGTGAGCTGGCGTGCCGCCGGGAAGCCGCCGGCGTCCGCGCCGGCTTCTGCCGCGCGCTGGTCTTTGCCGTTCCCGTTTCCGGTTTGTAGGGCTGCCCGGCCCACGGGTTTGACCCAGGGCTCCCCGCCCAGTTCCGGAACGTCGAGCAGGAAAAGCTGCTGCGGCTTGTCCCGGGTGTAGCCCACGCCGTTCATCCGGTACTTGTAATCCGTAATCAGCCGGCCGTCCTCGGCGCCGGACCCGACGCCGTCGACAGTCCCGTAGCGGCCCTCGTCCGGTTCCCTGGAAGCGAAGACGATCCGGCTGGAATCCGGCGACCACGCAAAGGAACTGACGCCCATCTTCCTGTCGGTCAGGGCCTGGGGCTCACCGCCCGCTGCCTCCACCACGTGCAGCTGGGGCTTGCCTCCGGGTGCGGCGCGCAGGAAGGCCAGCACCCGGCCGTCCGGTGAGAAGGCCGGCGCCGTGTCGCGGAAGCCCCGGGTAACGCGCCGCGGAAGTTTTTCCGGATCCCGGGGCACACTCCACAGCTGCCCGACATAGGAATCGGCGCCAAAGTCCGGCCGGACAACGGACACGACGGCCCTGGTGCCGTCGGGAAGGACGGCGGGGGCGGAGACGGAATTCAGGAGCGGCAAATGTTCAGGCTTCACCCACGTGAGCCTAGCGGGTCGGGCAAGGGCGCGGAACGGCAGCGCCGGAAAACGCCTGCCCTAGGATTGTCCTCATGCTCCCGCGCCTTCCCGTTCTCCTTTGCCCCGTCTGCCGCCAGGAACTCCAGCCCGTCCACGACGGCGGCACCGGCAGGGTCAGGGGGCTGGCGTGCCGGGAGCGGCACAGTTTCGATGCAGCCCGGCAGGGGTACTTCAACCTCCTCGTGGGCAAGGGCACCTCCTTCGAATCGGACACGGCGGAGATGGTGGCGGCCCGGACGGCCTTCCTAGACGCCGGCCACTACCGGCCCCTTGCCGATGCACTCGCCCGTGCAGCCGCGCCGGCATTGAACGGCCCGGCTCCGACCGTGTTGGATTCCGGAACGGGGACGGGACACTACCTGCGGGCAATACTTGACTATCTGAACAGCCGCGATGCTCCGGGTAGCCGCGAAGGGCTTGCCGCCGTCGGGCTGGACATCTCCAAGTTCGCCCTTCGCCGTGCCGCCCGGCTCAACCCGGAGGCCATCAATCTGGTGGGCGACGTCTGGCAGCCGCTGCCCCTGCCCGACGCAGCTGTGGACGTCATCACCGTGGTGTTCGCGCCCCGCAACGCAGCCGAGTTCGCCCGCGTCCTCCGGCCCTCCGGCAGGCTCATCGTGGTGACACCGCGCGCCGGCCACCTCGGGGAAGTCGCCAGCCAGGCGGGAATGCTGGGGATCGATCCGGCGAAGGATGAGCGGCTGGCCGATGCCCTCGCCGGCCGCTTCTCGCCGCTGCAGACGCAGGACATCGACGTGGACCTGTCCCTTTCCCCCGCAGACGTCGCCAACCTTGCGCTCATGGGCCCGGCCGGCCACCACACCGGCCGCGCCGCACTGACAGAGAGACTGGCCGGTCTTCCGGCGGCCAGCAGGGTCTCCGCGAGGTTCCGGATCAGCATCTTCGTGCCCTCTGGAAGCGCTGCTCCATAACGGCTTGGCCACGTTCCTTCGCTGCCCGCCGATCCCCTGCCCGGCGCTCCTGCTTCGGTCTACGATGGAAGAAAGTCACTGAGGGTCTGCCCCGCAGCCCTCGGGATCAAGGGGGAACGGGATGTTTGAATGGCTTGGCCAAAACTGGTGGGCGCTGTGGCTCACCCTCTTCCTGGTGTTTGCCGCCGTGGAGATGCTGACCCTTGACCTGTTTTTCATCATGCTGGGCGGAGGTGCCCTGGCCGGCGTGGTGGCGGATTTCGCCGGCGCGGACCTGTGGCTTCAGGTCGTGGTGTTTTGCGTCGTCTCACTCCTCATGATCGCCTTCGTCCGCCCGGTGACACTCAAGCACCTGCACAAGGGACCGGCCGAACAGCGCACCAACATCGACCGCCTGATCGGCGAATCAGCTCTTGTCCTGGAGGCGGTGACCGTTACGGGCGGACGCGTGAAAATCGGCGGGGACATCTGGAGCGCGCGCTCCCAGTCCGGCATGCTTCCCGAAGGCCAGCGCGTGATCGTCTCTGCGATTGAAGGTGCGACGGCGGTCGTCTCACCCCAGGCCGAGACCGCCGTCCAGTAGGCGGCTCCCCTTAGGTTTCTGCTCCCGCCGCGGCGGGAGCGGTTTGCGGCGAGTTTTTCGCCAGGTCAGAGCTTCACTGAAAGTTGGGGACAAAGGAGAAGTATGGATAGTCCAGGCGGAGTCGCCCTCACGTTCGTGATGGTGGTCCTGATTATTTTCGTCATCATCGTGCTGGTCCGCTCGGTACGGATCGTGCCGCAGGCCAGGGCCGGCGTCGTGGAACGGCTGGGGAAATACCAGCGGACCCTCAATCCCGGCCTGACCCTCCTCATTCCCTTTGTGGACCGGCTCCTGCCGCTGCTGGACCTCCGCGAGCAGGTGGTGTCCTTCCCGCCGCAGCCCGTGATCACCGAGGATAACCTCGTGGTGTCGATCGATACCGTGGTGTACTTCCAGGTCACCGACCCGCGGGCTGCCACCTACGAGATCGCCAATTACATCCAGGCTGTGGAGCAGCTGACCACCACCACCCTGCGCAACGTGGTGGGCGGCCTGAACCTGGAAGAGGCGCTCACATCCCGCGACCAGATCAACGGCCAGCTGCGCGGTGTCCTGGATGAGGCCACGGGCCGCTGGGGTATCCGCGTTTCCCGGGTGGAGCTGAAGGCCATCGACCCACCGCACTCCATCCAGGACTCGATGGAGAAGCAGATGCGGGCAGAGCGCGACCGCCGCGCCGCCATCCTGACCGCCGAGGGAACCAAACAGTCAGCGATCCTGACGGCGGAAGGGCAGCGGCAGGCGGCCATCCTCAAGGCCGAGGGTGAAGCGAAGGCCGCCATCCTGCGCGCAGACGGTGAGTCGCAGGCCATCCAGAAGGTGTTCGACGCCATCCATAAGGGCAACCCGGACCAGAAGCTGCTGGCCTACCAGTACCTGCAGACGCTGCCGAAGCTCGCGGACGGCTCGTCCAACAAGCTGTGGATCATCCCCAGTGAGGTGGGAGAGGCACTTAAGGGCATTGGCAGTGCACTGGGCGGCACCAACCCTGATCCCCGCTCGGCTGACCTGTTCAAAACCCCGGATACCGGGCAGGACGGCAGCTAGGCCGGCCAGGGCACCGAGGCACCGGCCCGGCCCCAGGCCTAGCCATCCACCGCATCGCAAACGGGAGGCAGGCCGGAAGGCCTGTCTCCCGTTTGCTTGCCGCCACTTCGGATTGCTGCGCTGCTTCGGATTGCTGCGCTGGGCCGGAATCCGTATAATAGGATATTTGTCCGGCCGGATCAGTCCGTGCGGAACAACAATGCCTGGCGAAGCGTTTCACCTAGTGATGCTACGTGAACCACACCGTAGTCCGGAGGCACCCGTAACAGGGCTTCCGGCTAGCGCGGAGTCCGCTCCGCGAACCGATTAGAGGGAGAAATCATGAGCGATCGCAGCCTGCGGGGCATGCGTCTTGGCGCCCAAAGCATGGAGACCGAATCCGGCGTGGAGCCGGCTCCGCGTCAGCGGGTTGAGTACCGGTGCGAGGACGGCGAACAGGTTTTCGTAACCTTTTCCTCCGAAGCCGAAATTCCCCCTGTCTGGGTTTCCAAGACCGGCAAGGAAGCGCTGCTCGTTGATGGCGAACGCCCGGACACCAGCAACGAGAAGGCAGTGCGCACGCACTGGGACATGCTGCTGGAGCGCCGCTCGCTTCCCGAGCTGGAGCAGATCCTCGAAGACCGCCTCACCATCCTGCGCGAGCGTCGCGGCGAACGGCGTTCAGCCTGACCGCATCTGCTGAATAGCCGGCGCCCACAGCGAAAAGGCCGGATCCGCTGCACCTCGGGGT
>NZ_JBHVBL010000041.1:0-39740 GCF_042668165.1 Arthrobacter sp. NPDC057388 | reverse complement strand
AGCTCCGGGTTTCCGGAGCTGGCCCGCTCAGTTGAAGCGTGTAGCTCACTGCTTAGGCAGATGCCTCAGCGTTGGCACGGCGGCGGACGACGACCACAGAAGCGGCGCCGGCTGCAAGTGCGCCCGCACCCACCAACGACCACAGCACAAGGCTGGAGTCAGCGCCGGTGTTGGCGAGCCCGCTGCCATTGTCCCCGGTGTTGGCAAGGCCAGTGCCGTTGCCACCGGTGTTGGAAAGGCCAGTTCCCGTGCCAGCGGCCGCAGCAACGGTCACACTCTGGGAAACCGTCTTCCCAGAGGTGGCGCCAACAGCAGTCAGGGTGTACGTGCCCGGTTCGCTGAGGCTGAGCGGGAACGCGAAGGCCCCGTTTGCATCAGCAGTCGTGCTAAAGGTCTGCGGAGCCGTCAGTACGGTGATCTTTGACGGAACAGACATGGCTGCGCCACCTGCGAAGCCGCCACCCAGTGCCTGCGGAGCAACGGTGAGAGTGACGGTGATGGTCACGGGTTCGCCAGCGAGGAATCCCGTCCCTGAGAAGGTGAAAACTTCACCCGGGGTGACAGTTCCGTCAGAGACGGTTCCTGTTCCACCAGGTGCCGGGTACGTTCCGGCCATAGCCGGTGCGGTGCCGGTCAATGCGATGGTTCCTGCAAGCGCGAGTGCAGCGATAGACTTCTTCAATTTGTCCCCCCTGAGACCTTTTCAACACGAATGTCACATACTTGTGGAGATTCTCCATCCCCATGTGACCGTGGGGCGAATCTCGTGGTTTTACCCAAGGAGAGATTATCACCCACAGCGCGGTGTCACCAAAGTGAATCCAAGGACTTTACATACTGTTAATGCATCGGCTACTCAAGTGGGAGGCACTCGGGCGTATGCGGCGTCAAAAGTACGTCTGTTTGCGGCTGCACGGTGGGCGTCACTGACAGTTGCGGTGCGGTGTGTTGGACAATTTTGCCAAATGCGAACTCAACCGTACTGCTCTGTCCTGGCGCGAGCCTGATTGTCAGCGCACCGACAGGTCTACCCGCGTGCCGGAAGGACGCGAAGCCAGCTTTTCTGCCCTCTACGACTGCTGTTTCAATATTCGCTTGGATCGGACCATACGCGATGATGTTGGTCTGCACGCTTCCCTCGGGCACTCCGAAGGCGCCGCCGCCAGTTACGTATGGCGGCAAGGACGTGGCCGCATCTTTGGGAGCCGTGTTCGTGCTTGTAATCCGGACTTTGACCTGACCGTAGCCTTGGACCGGGCACTCCTCAATGAGCTGCACGGTTCGCTTTACGTAAAAGTCCATTTTCGCCCCCGTACCGTCGTTGAAGTAGACGCCGAACTGCGCGGGGTCGATGCCCGTTCCAGTTACTGATCCGCTCAAGGAGTACTTGGAGACGACAGCTTGTTCCGCGTTGGCCGCCAACCACAACTGGACCCTGCGCTCATGGGCACCTCGACCAAGCACATCAATGAGCTTTTGAAAATCTCCCATTCCGGCGGACAACGACGTGAAAACTTTTTTCGCAACGCCGGCAAAGTACACATCCTGCAGGTCTGGCTCGGGAATCTGTTCATACACGTCCGACAGAAGCGTTGGGACAATATTTTTGGCCGTAAGCCGCGTCGGCAGTCCTCCCTGAGTGATGGTCTTCAAGGTGGGATCAGTCAAGTCGATGGGACCTGTTGCTTCAAGTACGTAGCTGAGTGCCACTGGATCGATTGCAAGAACGCCGTCCACCACCTGGTGAGTTTTCCGTTCCCACATTGTCTTCGCGGTTTGAGCCGCAGTGGGGAAGTCGGGTGTTAGATTTACATCCTGCACGAACTTGCCCAGTCGCGTTGAATAGATTTGCTGTTGCTCCGGGTCGACGCGCACGCGAGGCTCCATAAGGCCCAACTCGGTGGCACTTGTTTGCGAACTCAAGGACAGCTTGCCTGCGTTGACGTTCAGGACTGCTAGCGCCCCTGGGATCCCGCCTGTTGCCCTTAGCTCGGCGTTGTTCTGTATGAGCAATAAATAACTCCGGGGCGAGTCATGACCCAATATCGATGGAAGAATCTGAGCCGCATCGGCAGCTATATCTAGACCATCGCGTAGCGACGTCAGCTCGGTACGCGCTTGAAGCAGTGGAGCCGCGATTTGGGGCACCAGCGCTTCCGCATTGATCACATTCAAACGATCGGACGACTGCCGTACGGCGTTTGCCGCAGAGGAGAGCTTGGGTTGAGCTTCGGCAAGAGGTTTGAGCTGTATGCCTTGGCCGGTAGGTTTTAACGACTTCCAGTCAACGGTGTCGTAAACATCCACCAAGGGGGCCGCTGCCAAAGTGGCTATATCGTCAGCAGACATTGCGATTTCGGTGGCAGCTCTGAAGTTGACGCCCGCCACCGGTGTGGCGCCGGCTATAGTCCACAGAGGATCAGCGGCTGCGGCTCGGGCGTTCGCCGTATGCCGCATTAGGTTCGTGACATTGTTTTTGGCGGCCGATGAGTCACCATTTACGACGTTCTCCCGCAGGACTGGAACGAGGTCATTAGCGGCGCTTAGTTCGCTGCTGATTGTGGATGCCTTGAGGCCCAGCCAGGCCGCGGCCAAGGCTACGACGAGCAGCAGGCCGGCAACCGTCCCCATCAAGACCATCCTGTGGTTTCTAGCTTGATGCATGCTACCCACTTTCATGCGATCGGACGCGTGCGCGCTAATCTTGGCCCGTGCTATCACGGTCAGTCTCGTTCTACTCGTCGGAGCGCAACCATGCATCCTGCCCAGACAGCCCAGATATGGCTGCGATTATTTACCGAAACACGCATTGTTGCCTTCCCAAGAAATCACGACAGGTCGGCCGAAGCCGCAATATAAGGTCGGTACTCGGCTAGACAGCACCGGTGCTTGCAAAAACCGCTTTAAACGTTTTGAGGAGGATTACGACATCGCCCATCAGCGACCAGTTTTCAACATAATACAAATCTAGACGAATGCTTTCCTCCCACGTCAGGTTGGAGCGACCGCTCACCTGCCATAGACCGCTCATACCAGGATTTACATATAGCCGGCGGTGGGCCGCGTCGTCGTAAAGCGCGACTTCGCTCTCGCGCTGCGGGCGCGGACCAACAAGGCTCATGCTTCCGCCAATAACGTTCAGGAGTTGGGGGAGTTCGTCTAGCGAGTACTTTCGAAGAATGCGTCCAACGGGAGTAATCCTCGGGTCGTTTTCAATTTTGAAGAGCGGTTTGTCTGCAGAGCCTTGTTCGGCGAGCAAGCGTTGAAGCTCCGCATCCGCATTGACCTTCATAGACCTAAACTTCAGCATACGGAAGGACGTCCCTCGTAGTCCGATGCGCTCCTGCATGTAAAAAACAGGGCCCCGGCTCGTGGACCGGACCAATGCTGCGATCACGACAAATACCGGAAGAAGCCCCAAGGTCAAGGTTCCGGCAACTACTACGTCAAAGACACGCTTTGCGACCTTTTTCCCTCCCGTCAACTTCGGAGTCGAGACATGGATGAGAGGCAGCCCCGCCACTGGCTGGGTGTGGATGCGAGGCCCTGCAACATCAGTCAGTGCTGGGGCCAGGATCATCCCGATGTCCCTAGCTGCTAGTTCCCAGCCAAGCTGGCGTAGGTCAGTTGGGCCAAGAGGCGCGCCGGAAGAGATGGCGACAGCATCGATCCCCTCTGATTCGATGGCCATCAGGACTGATCCCACGCCTCTTTCGGTGGCCGTGATGGGAATACCGAGGTCGCTTGCGTAGCCTGCATTCAGCTCCAATGAAGGAACGTGAACGGCCACTGGAAGGTAACCGGCAGCAGGTTGACTTCGCAGCGACCGGACCAAATGTTCTGCAGAGGAAAGGGAGCCGATGATAAGGACCCTCGATGAGCTGTGGCCATTTTTCCTGTCTACTGTTAAGTGCTGGCGCATCAGCCAGCGCGCCGCCAGCAGACCGATGACTCCGGCGGGAAACGCGAGGCCGACGAAACCGCGGGCGGTGTCTATCTTTAGTGCATATGAAATTACCGCTACAAATCCGAACAGCCAGCCGGATGCCGCAATTACGCGCTTATACTCCTCAGAACCTGCTCCAAGAATTCTCGCTTCGCGTGTTCCCCAGTAAGCGAGCATCAGACACCAGACAACAATTAGGGCTAAAGAGAGCAGGATATAGTCGCCATCTTGGATCGAGCCGTTGTCTGCGAACCCGAAACGAACTCCAAAGGCTCCAGCGACCGCCCAGACGACGACTGCAGCATCTATCACCTGCAGCCTGCCGGCATACTTACGACGCCATGAATCCGCGCCTTGCGGAGTCCCCAACCGTTCCCCCTGCTTTGCTGTTTGCAACGGCTCAACTTTCATATCTCACTGGATCGGTCAAGTGGTGATTATATGTACCCTTGACCAGTAACGTTCATAAAACTGTCGAAATTTGGAAAAATAAAGGAAATCTAAGCGCAAACGCATCGGCTTCGAATGGTGCAAATAGTCGTGCGGCACGGTCAGGGCGGCGGTGCTCGAACGTTATTAGGTTCAGAGCTGCCCAATATCCAAGCTAAATTTAGCAATGAGGGCTTGGACTGCGATGATAATTGCCGCCGGGACCCTGGGTCGGCTCTGCGCACTTGGCCGACGGTTTGTTGATCTACATATGCACTGCCAAATTGTGGGGTGTCCTAACAACATCAAGCCCTAAGAGGCGTCGACGCGGGAGCCCGGCGGTTCAAACATGAGTTAAGTTCTCACGATTGCCCAAAAAGCCTAATTCGTTGGGTGTGAACCTTCGATGCTGCGCTCAGGCAGCGGCCTGGGAAAGTTTGTTGCCGAGCGACCCCGTCCAGTCTGCATCGTCTGACGGAAAGACGTGAGTCGCGACTGGTTCTCCGCGCCAACTCCTACGCCGCTCTCTTCGTTTTGCAACTCTGACGAGTTATGTACTCGCTGGCTGTCGTGACGGTAATAGCCGTAAGAGTAGGAATCGGGACCCTTGGGCGGAAGGCCGTTAAGCACGACGCCGAGTAGTTTGCCGCCGACCATTTGCAGTGAATTTAGCGACTTTGCCAAGTCCTGCTGCTTGAGTTTCTGCGAGCGAACCACCACTACTACGCCCCCTACATGTTGTGCCAAGACGGCAGCATCTGTGACCGGAAGGAGCGGCGGGGTGTCTATAATCACGGCGTCAAAGACTTGTTCAAGGCGTTGGATTAGGTCACTCATCTCGGCGGAGCCGAGCAATTCACTGGGATTCGGAGGAATCCGGCCCGAGGTCAGAACGTACAAACTGCCACTTCCCCATTGTTGAAGTAGATCGTTAACGTCGGCTGATCCGAGGAGCGCCGTAGTTAAGCCTGCGTTCTGTTCGAGGCCCAAGTATTCGCCAACCATCGGCCGCCGGAGATCAGCGTCGATAAGACAAACGGATTGTCCAGCCTGCGAGAGAGAGATGGCAAGATTCGTAGCCGTAGTGCTTTTTCCCTCTCCAGGAAGCGACGATGTTACCGCAATAGTTTTTGCGTGCCCTGAAACGTTGGCAAACTGTAGGTTTGTCCTCAACTGTCTGAAGGATTCAGCGCGCGGACTTTGAGGTGCAGCTTGAGTAAGCAACGGCTTCTTCACCGCGTCTTGGTCGAAAGAAATGCCACCGAGCAGCGGTGAATCTGTGACTGCTCGAAGCCCAGCCTCCCCTGATATTCTGTTGTCCAAGGCCGAACGGAGGACTGCGCCGCCGATGCCCACGCCCAATCCCACCACCGTCCCTAACAACAAGTAAAGGGGCGTGTTCGGAGCTGACGGTCTTAGAGGCGTTGTCGCCGGTGTGATGACCGACAATCCAACTGCTGATGTTCCACCGGACTTCGGCTTCTCCAGCTGCTCCACAGCTTTGATAAGGCTGTCACCAACGGCTTGGGCGATAGCTTGTGCCTGTACTGGCGAGCTGTCTTCAACGGCAATGTTGATCAGAACTGTATTGAGATCAGAGGTTGCGCGAACTTTCTTCGCAAGCTGATCAGCAGTTAGGTCAAGGCCTAGTGATTCAATCGCCGGCTGGAGCACTATGGGAGAACCGACAGTTTTGACATAGGACTGGACGCGCGACTGACTGAAAGTGTTTCCCTGCTGCAGTTCTTGTACAGTGCCGGAACTCTGTATGGCGACGAACAGTTGGGTCTCAGACCTATACGTTGGCTTGATCAGCACGGATGCTCCGGCACCGAGGAGAAGGCCCATCAGAATCATTGCCGTGATGAATTTCCAGTGGCTGCCGGCGATGCGCAGGTAGTCTCGTATATCCAACCCAGAGTCCCCCTCTATTGTGAAGCTGGGACCGGGTCTCCAGCGTTACAACCGTGGCCATCATGCTCATGACGCCTACAAGAGTCTACCCTGCGAACTAGGGCTTAACGGCTTGCGCGCGCCCGACCGGCTGACCGCTTTACGTTCAGCGTTGATCCTGGTTGGTTGGTTCGCTCCAGTCATCATGTCACATGAAGTCGCATAACTGACCGGGAACGGGCTGCCCTGACCCTCCGCGCGACAGTCGGTGTCAACTTGCCCTGTCGCCGGGTTCATAGTGCTGTTTCCATCCGCACGGAGGCAGCCCTAGGACCGGAGGGTGTCATTGTGGTTACACGAATCGAATCTAGTGGAAGATGCGCGGTCTGCGGGCCCAGTGACGGACCGGGGTTAAGGTCCCGGCCAGGAAAACTAGCCAGGGCCGCCGGTCCGCCGGTCTTTGTTCAGGCCTTCTACGGCAGGGGAACCATGAGACCATCACGGATGCCGCGCACAAAACTTTTTAGTTTGGCAGAGCGCTGCTTTTCGAACATGAGGGTAAGAGCAATTTGTTGTGGAAGCTGCCAGACGCCCTCATGGGTTATGCCAAGCGTACGTCCGTGCTTGCGCGTGAATAGGACGCGGTTGCGGGCCTTGTAATAGCAGCGGGTGGCACTGTGCCCGAAAGCGAAGAACCGCTCGACATGCCACCGTCCCGCTAGGTCCTTGCGTGGCACTAGTAGCCAAGTGCGGGTTGCGCGACCAACTTCATGAAGCAGCGGTACTGTGTTAACGCGCAGAATTGAGTAGCCTGCGTCCATGAGGCGCTTATTGAAGTCATAGTCGACGTAGTCAATGAAGAAAAGTTCGTCGAATCCGCCAATGCGAGCCCAGGCATCGAGACTAACCATCGCTCCTGACGTTATTGCTCCCCTCCGCGCGGGCTGCTCGTAGCGCTCTACCTGAGGCAGAGTGAGGCGTTGGTAATCCTCGAGGGTAAGTTTGTTGCGATCCACAATATATGGTGTGACCATTCCGACCCCGTCCCCGAGCTCAGGAGCAAGTCCAGATACCATCGCGGGAGAGCATACACTGTCTTGGTCGAGGGTGAGAATGTGCGTTGCGCCGCGTTCGAGGCACGCTTCCGCCAGTCGATTGAGCGCTGCAGCGATCCCGTCGTTAGTTCGGCTGTAAATGACAGCCGTGTTAGGGATTGCCGCGGCGACGCGTTCGATCTCATCGCGGTTGCTCGAACCGTTGTCATAGATAATGACATTCGGTACTTGCGGCGCGATCGCTTCCAGGTTTTGTCGGAGTCGGTGGATGTCAGGTTCGAACGTAACGATGCTGGCGATGATCATGTGGTACTCAGTCCTAGTCAGTGGCAGCCGCGGCGGCTACAAGGCGTCTTGCACGGTGTTTTCTTAACGAGAAATATCAGTGATGTTTACCTGTTCATTAGATGACAGCTGCGCAGCGCGTCTAACGATGCTTCTTTGGCAATAGACATTATGTCTTTAATGCTCCCTGTTGCGGCAGGACAGAGGAGCGGAGGATTCGGACGCAATCTGCGAGCAGGATGCGGCTAGGACGCATAGCGAGCAGAACTACGGCGAACACTATGCTTCCTGCGAGGGCTCCGATGAGAACACCCATAGCAGCGTTGAGCGGGAGCGGCGCGAAGTAAGCGGTTGCGGATGCTAGGCCGCCGACGGCTCCGGCAAAAAGGATTCTGGAACTATTTGCGAAAAAGCGCCCTGCAGGAAAGTCCGCGGTGCGCGACAGCCACAATAGGAATAATGGCCAAGAGAAAGCAACGCCGACCGCGTAACCCCATGCCACGCCGTGCAGTCCAAACTGTGCGCCGATGGAGATGCTAACGATCTCGAGTGGCTTGGAGACGAGGTTGTAATGCAGTAGCGCTCGGGGCTTCTCTTTCACGATAAACGCCCAGTAGCTCACACTGTTGAAAACCGATATCGAGCCACCTATTGCCAGGATCTGGAACACAGGGATGGACGGACTCCATTGATTCCCCAGGACGAGCGGGATGAGGCCAGCTGCTGTCCCGGCAGTGACGGCGAACACCCAGACGACAAGTGAACCTACACCAAACTGTATCTTGTACAGTAGGGCGTCCGGGTCCCGTTGCTCGTCCTTGGCACGGTTGAGCGTCGAGATGACGACCTGCGCGAGCGGGTCGAGAAATCGTCCTGCGGGCGCAGTGAGCAGTTGATAAGCCCGGTTGTAGTAGCCGAGTTGCGTTGCGCCGAGCTGACTGCCGATTAGCAATGTGGCGACGTTGCTCTGGGCAAACGCCAGCATCTGCGCGAGACCGTAGGTGGCGCCGGTTTTGAACAGCTTTAGCGCGTCGTGCCCCTTTCGGGGCATCAGCGGCATCCAACGGCTAGCGGCCCAGCGGTAGACCAGCAGTACGAAGGCCGCAGTGAGGCTTTGCGCAATCAGGGCCCAATACCCTGCACCGGCGATGGCCAACGCAATTGCGACAGCCAAAGCGACAACCTGTGAGATGACATCGCTGGCGACGAGCGCACCGAATTGCATGTTACGCGCCAACTGAACCTGTAGCTGGGAGGTCAACCCGCCGAGGAACATGACGATTGCGAGCAATGGGACGACCTGCGCCAGACGAGGTTCGCTGAACAGCACGATGAGTGCGGGCGTGGACGCAGCCAGCAGCAGCGCGCAGATCGCGGCGATCACCGCGCTCATCCAGAATAGATTAGACCCTTGCTGTCGAGTGAGGGACTGAACTTGAAGGCCAGCCAGCGGTAGCCCGAAGTCACGCAGTAAGTTCCCCAGCGTGATGAAAATCGTAACCATCGCCACTAAGCCGATGTCCGTCGGCGTTAGTAGACGCGAGAGAATTAACAACGAGGCGAATTGGATTGCGAAAGTGGCTCCACTTCCCGCCAAGACCTGGCTCCCCCCTCGGGCACCCCGGGCCGAGAGGTTCGCGCCCCTTACCCTGGTCATGATTTCCTCCCCGTGCCGTGCGTAATTGCACCTGCGGACATTCCAAGGCCTCCGCTCCTCACCCAGAGTCGGCCAAGGAAACGGAGCAGGCCGATGCGCCCGTGGTAGGCAGCGTATGCGAAGACCTGGTCCTTCCAGCTAATCCTTTTTGCTTGCGCAACCGCGATGTGCACTGATGGCTCTTCCAAGAGCGCCCGCAGGATGAGGCGGTTTTCGCGCGCGAAGGGTACCACGGCCAACACGCCGGTCAGCACCTTGAGGTAATTAAGCACGCCTTCAGCTGCAGCCCGCGTGATTCGGTCGTGAGCATTGGCTGAAAGCTCCCGCTGCTTGCCAAGCATTCTCCCGACTCTGGCGAATTCCCGGGTTGTCCGCGCGAGGGCAGCGATCGTTCGTGGCGTGGCGTGGCGTGTGACGCCCTGATCATGGGTCTGGTCGTACACGTACCAAACGTCGGAGCAGAAAGCTACACGGGCAGTCTCGAGGAGCAGGGAAAGGTTGTATAGACGGTCTTCGGCGTGGGAGACCCCTTCGGGGAAGCGATGTCTGCGGGCGTTGGCCGCTTTATGAAGGGAAGACACCACATTTGTTACTGACAGCAGCGGCGTCGGCTGCTGCGGGGAGGGCGAATCTGAAAGCGCGCCGATGCAGGCGGTGACGATCAGGTCATTTGTGCCCAGCAGTGGATCGCTGGCCGGCGGGCCTCCTGTTCGCCACTCCACGCTTCCGCCTTCATGAAGCACGCGGATGCCGCCGAAGACCGCATCGGCGTCCGTGGTTCGAGCAACAGTCAGGGCGGAGGCGAGGAATTCCGTCTCCAGATAGTCGTCGGCGTCAAGGTAGGCAATGAAGTCTCCGAGTGCATGGTCGACTCCCGTGTTACGAGCCGCGGACACTCCGCCGTTCTCCCTGTGGACGACACGCATCCGCGGATCTCGTTCAGCGGTACGGTCGAGGAACCCGGCGATCTCGGCAGCGGAACCGTCATCAACGATCAACAGCTCGAGATTTGGATGCGACTGGTTCAACACGCTGACGACCGCACGTTCGATTAATACTGGAGGTGTGTTGAACACGGGAACGATGACAGTGACGAGGACGTCGCTGCTGGGTTCAGCGAGAAAAGATTGAGACATAGGGGAGGACACCATGGGCATTCCAAACTAAGAACTGGAAGACGAAACTCGTCATATAAGCGGACATGAAGGCGACGGTGAGCAGTTGGCGGGCTAGCCTGCTACGGACAAGGGACAGTGCCAAGGGAACGGCGATCAGCTGGGCGGGAGCGAAGTAGTAGTTCAGCCGTGAAAAGAGGTATGCGATCGTGGTCGTGGCAACCAAAACCGCCGTGCTTACAATGAGTACATTAACCACTGCGTCCGCGTAGCGATCTGCGCTTTTGATTTTGGCGAGGGTGGTCGTGGTGCCTGCGGGGCGATCCGCGCTTTGGGGTTCGGCGAGGGTGGTCGTGGTGTCCGCGGTGCATTCTGTGCCTCTGGCTTTGCCCACCTTGATCAGAGTGAACGCAAAGGCGGCTACAGCGACAATGACGACAGCGGGGTGGATACTCCGAGTCACGCCGTAGTTGGAGTCGAAGTACCACGCGTACTCCGGCGCCAGGGATCCCACGAGCAGCGACACCGTCTGCGGCAGCAGAATGATGACAGCGATCATCGCCAGCGCGATCGTGATGCGGGCGGCGCGGCCGACCCGGATCCACATGAGAGGCCAGACCGCGAACCACACAATAGCGCTCGTATGGAACGACGCGGCGAGCAATGTGGCGAGCACAAAAGCCACGTGTTTCTGTCGGAGCGCGAACTCGATTGTGTTGACAAGGATTGCGATCGCGAGTGCCTGCTGTACGAGGTTGAACTCCTCAAGGTAGAAACCACCGAAGGCGTAGATGAACACCGAGAGCGCTGGACTGATCGACATCCGCAGGAAGAACCGGTAAAACAGTGCGATCGTGAGGAACGAGGTGACGACGAAGATCCCCTGATAGTCGTCCGTCACCTTCCCGACTGCTTGGTTGAGTAGAACGTAGCCGATCTCTTGTCCGTCTACATAGCCGTCCTGAATCTGCTCAAAGCGTGGAGCGTAGCGAAACCAGTAGTCCGTGCCGACGCCATATCTTAGTGCTGCGATCAGAAATAAGACGGAGAAGCTCATAGCCACCCCGAAAAAGCTCACGATCCGGTCTCCGTCCGCGTTTAGCCGCGAGGTGAGCCGGTTGGACCTCAGAGTGACGGCCCAGAGCGGGCTGGTGCGGGCGGGCGGTCGCCGGTGCAAAAGCATGGCGGCGCTTGCAAACAGCCCGCCGAACAGGTAAATCACCGCGAGATCACGCTCGTAACAGTTGGTAAACGCGCCGGCCGGGAGTTTGTTTCAGGATGCGGCGTTTAAGGATTACTTTAACCCTCTCTAACTTGTGGCGGTTGTAGAGGGATGCATAGGCGTTGATGTCCTCTCGCACGGGAGGGTCGAGCAAATCGCCGTATGCACTGGCGAACTCGGCTGCTTGTGCATACGTCTGAAATACAGTTGAGCGATTCCCGCGGAGCAATTTAGAGAGGATGAATGCAAGCCCCGACCTTTTCACGCTGCCCAGCGTGTTCGTGCTGTGCTGGCGATAGTGCACAAGCGCGCCGGGGACATAGGAGATGTGTCCGACAGTTGCAGCCAAGAGAGCAATCCACCAATCATGCATGATGGCTTTCGACGTATCGAACTCCCGGACGCGCACTACGTCTGCCAGTGGGGCATTTAGGAGCATTGCGCAACCAGGAATCGCGTTCTCCGTGAGGAGAGTCTTGTGAGTGATGTCCCTCGGACGGGCCCGTACGTGGTTGATGAATGAGGGGTTTACGAGCTCGAGTTGCGCGTCGACGACCGCAAGATCTGAATAGACCAGGCAAGGCGTGCCGTGGTTTCGGGCCTCGATCTGCTGGCAGCGACCGACGAGACGGTCCAGCTTGTCAGGGCTCCATGTGTCGTCTTGGTCGCAGAACGCAAAGTATGGGGCTGGGCCGGCGGCACGGAGGAGGCGAAAAAAATTGTCGCGAGGCGACCCGACCGGAGCATCTCTCAAAATCTGAACGCGCCCAGGGTAGTCAGCCGAGAAGCCTTGGACAACTGCAAGAGTGTCGTCGCTGGAGCCGTCGTCGGCGACGACGATCCGCCAGTGGGGGTAGCTCTGAGTAGCAATGGAATCCAATTGCGCCCGCAGATAGCGTGACCCGTTAAAGGTGGCAAGGAGCACTACGACCAAGTCAGAGGGAACGGCGCGGTTTATGGACGGCAGCATGTCATTCATTGGCGTTCCGTTTCTGTTTAGCTTGCTGTTTCATGACTTCGCGCTTTCTCTTGCTGTTGAAGCCGAAGCAGACGGTTGCCGTTTTCTCCAAGGAGGCATTGCGAGCAATGCATAGACCGGGGCTTGGCCGGGCGTTTTGGGAAAGGGAACGGGCCGTGGGTCAGTTGTGCCATCCCGTCCGCGAAGAGGACGAAGGTCTACACGGAAGTGGGGCGTGCCGATGGCTGCATGCAATGTCTGCTTCGATTCATCTTTGGTTGCAGCCTTGCTCATCACCGACGGTGAGGGGAGGTTAGCAAGCGCGCCATTTTGGGGGAGTTCAGTTGCACTCCACGGGAGCGAGCTGAGGCGCTGGCTGGTAGCCTCTCCGATGTGGCAGCACTCGGCAGCATCCGCGTAGGGTGGTGCCTTGATCTCGATTGTCACGGTACGGGCAATTATTCTTGGAGATTCAAGCGGTAAGAGGCGATAGTCGCAAAAACTTCCGCATTGATTGGAACTGGGGACGCAACCTCTGTCGGGCTCCGTCCACACGGTAGCTTCTTGTCTTTGAAATCATGTATTCCCCCGGTCTGGCTCATCTCCATGTTGAAACGTGCGCTTCGGCAGTTCACCTCTGGAGTCGTCGCCCCCCGAATCTTACATGTTGTTCGACTGCAGGAAAAAATCTGGCGCTGACCGGCGACAATCATTTATCGGTTGCCTAGGGGGTGGGTGCCGTCGTCAGCGCGTGTCCACATCCTCAAACACCAGAAACGTCTGCGTGTCCACCACCCCGGGGATGGACTGGAGCCTGTCGAAGATGACCCGCCGCAGGTGCACGTTGTCCACTGCGCGCACCAGGAGAATGACATCGAAGTCTCCGCCTACCAGTGCGATGTGGTGCACTTCCGGAATTACGCGTAGCTGCTCCCTTAGCTCTCGCCATGAGTGCTGCTGGACCTTAAGCGTCACGTAGGCGGAGGACTTCAGTCCCGCCTTGATTGGATCGATGAGGGCTGTGAACTTAGTCAGCACTCCTAGGCCGGTCAGGCGGGCGATCCTTGTGTAGGCGTGTGCCCGTGATATGTGGACGTTCTCCGCCACTTGGGTAACGGACATCCGGCCGTCCCGTGTCAACTCAGCGATGATATTGCGGTCCACATCATCGAGCGCCACCGTTGCCTGGTCCTCGTCCGCCCCGGCCATTTGTCTACAACTCCCGCCCGTCCCACAGCTCACATTTGCAGTCTGTCTTTCAGAATAGTGGTCTGCGGCGTACATCTCCACGATTCGTGCTGGCACTGGATACGAAACAGTGGCCGGCACCATACTGAAGGTGAATAGTGGCTACAGAAGGACGGACCAATGACGATCTCCGCAGACCACACTGCGCCCGGCGCGGCTGGACAGAGCCGGCCTGCGCCGGAGCAGACCCAGGACACCTACGTCCACGGCCCGGCCGCCGAAGCCGTGCGCAAGTTCGGCATCACCGCCGAGGATTACATGCTTCCCGCCCGTCACCAGATCCAGATGGTGGACCAGGACGGCAACCTGAAACACCATTCAGAGCAGGGCGCCGAACCAGGGCACGAGTATCCGCTCCCTGGAGACGATGAACTCCTCACCGCATACGAACAGCTCGTTGTCGGCCGGCGGGTCAATGACCAGAACTCCACGCTGGTCCGCCAGGGTCGCATGGCCGTCTATCCCTCCAGCCACGGCCAGGAAGCCTGCCAGGTGGCCGCCGCCCTCTGTCTCGCTGAAGCTGACTGGATCTTCCCCACCTACCGCGACGCCGTCGCCGTCATGGCCCGCGGTGTGGACCCGATTGAGGCCATGACAATTTTCCGCGGCGATTGGCACGGGGGCTATGACCCCCTCAAGCACAAAGTCGGGATCCAATGCACGCCGCTCACCACCCAGCTGCTCCACGCCGTCGGCGTTGCCCACGCGGCCAAGCTGCGCGGCGAGGATACGGTGGTGCTGGCGATGTGCGGTGACGGCGCCACCAGCGAAGGCGACTTCCACGAAGCCCTGAACTTCGCCGCTGTCTTCCACCTGCCGGTCATCTTCTTCGTACAGAACAACCAGTACGCCATCTCCGTGCCCTTGGCCCACCAGTCCGTAGCGCCGTCGCTGGCACACAAGGCCGTGGGCTACGGGATGGCCGGCGAGCGCGTGGACGGCAACGACGTCGTCGCACTCCTCGCCGTGCTAGACCGTGCAGTCAAGCTCGCCCGCGAAGGCTCCGGGCCGCTTCTGGTCGAAGCCCACACCTACCGCATGCAGGCCCACACCAATGCAGACGACGCCACACGCTATCGTCAGGACACCGAGGTGGCCCTATGGGTGGCCAGGGACCCGCTCAAGCGGATGAAGAAGTACCTCACGGACAGAGGGTTGCTCGACGACGACGGCGAGTCCCTGATCGCGGAGAAAGCGGAGGCTGTCGCTACCCAGCTCCGCACCGGCCTCGGCCAAGAGGTGTCCGTCGATCCCCAGGATTTGTTCAAGTACGTCTTCTCCAAGCCCACGTCGCAGCTTCAGGAACAGTCTGCGCTCGTTGCCGACGAGCTCGCACGCGATGCTGCCGGTGCCGCATCCGCAACGGAGGCTACCAAATGAGCCCCACCATCACCACGTCCTCCGAAGCCAGCGGGAACGTCAGCTCCGCAACTGCCCGGGCTGCCGCCACGGCCGCGGCCAGCGCCGAAGCTGCCGGGCCGCAGCCGGTCACCATGGCCAAGGCGCTGAACACCGCGATGGCGCATGCCATGCGTGCAGACGACTCGGTCCTGGTCTTCGGTGAGGACGTCGGCAAACTCGGGGGCGTCTTCCGCATCACCGACGGCCTCATGGCCACCTTCGGTGAGCAGCGATGCTTCGACACCCCGCTAGCCGAGTCCGGTATCGTCGGCATGGCAGTGGGCATGGCCATCAACGGCATGCGTCCCGTCATCGAGATGCAGTTCGACGCCTTCGCCTACCCGGCTTTCGAGCAGATCGTCAGTCACGTGGCCAAAATGCACAACCGGACCAGGGGCCGGGTGAAGCTGCCCATGGTCATCCGGGTTCCCTACGCCGGCGGCATCGGGGGAGTGGAGCACCACTGCGACTCCTCCGAGTCCTACTACGCCCACACTGCCGGGCTCAAGGTCTACACCCCGGCCACCGTGGCCGACGCCTACCGCATGCTGCGGGAGGCCATCGACTCGGACGACCCCATCATGTTCATGGAACCCAAGAAGCTCTACTGGTCCAAGGACATGGTGGACCTTGAGCTACTCCGGGAGGAGTACGAAGGAAAGAATGACGGCGGTCAGGCCACGGAGGGCCGGGCCGCCGTGGCCCGGCCGGGTACGGAGGCGACGCTCATTGCTTACGGCCCGTCAGTCCCGACGGCGCTGGCGGCAGCCGCTGCCGCCGCCGAGGAGGGGCGCTCGCTCGAAGTCATCGATATCCGCACGATTGTGCCGTTCGATGACGAGACCGTCGCGGCCAGCGTCCGGAAGACAGGCCGTGCGGTCGTGATTGCGGAGGCCCATGGGTTCGCTTCTGTGTCGTCGGAGATCGTCGCCCGGGTCCAGGAACGCTGCTTCCACTACCTTGCGGCCCCGGTCCGCCGCGTTACCGGCTTCGACGTACCCTACCCGGCACCGAAACTCGAGCATTATTATCTGCCCGGCGTGGACCGCATCCTCGACACCGTTGACGATCTCCAGTGGGAAGACTGATCAGATGACCGAAACGAAAGTGTTCCTCCTGCCCGACCTCGGCGAAGGCCTAACGGAAGCCGAGCTGCTGAACTGGCTCGTGGCCGTCGGTGACGAAGTTCGCGTGGATCAGCCCATCGCCGAAGTAGAAACGGCAAAGTCCGTAGTCGAGGTTCCGTCCCCGTATGCAGGCACTGTCGCAGAGCTGCATGGCGAGCCCGGCCAGACCATGGACGTCGGCAAACCCCTGATCTCGGTGACCCCGTCGGTCGAGTCCGTTGTGACCAACGATCCGGTGCTTGAGCCCGTCGAAACGGGGCCGGTCAAAGCCGAAGCCAAAGAAGCGACCGCAGCAGCCGAAACATACCGCACGGAAGAGCGAACAGGTTCCGGCAACGTCCTCATCGGCTACGGAACCCCTGGCGGCACTGCAACCGTCCGCCGGACCCGTCCCCGCCGCGCAGCGTCGCTGGTTGAGCATGCTGATAGCAAGCCGTTTGATAGCCGGCCCATCGGAACGACGGGCGAGGCCGCAAACAAGCTGACAACTGAGGCCGATGACGCGCTTCTCCGCCGCACCCGTGTCCCAGGCAAGCTCGGCGCTGTGATCTCGCCTCTCGTCCGCCGCATGGCCAAGGAGCATGGCGTAGACCTCGGCCACGTCCAGGGTTCGGGGGAGAGCGGGCTCATCATGCGCCGAGACGTTGAAGCGGCGATCACCAAGGCCCCGTCGGTTGAGCCTGTCGAAACCACGGCCCTCGAAACCAGACGCGTCGAAACGAGACACGCTACCGACGCTCGAACCGGCCTAGGGATCACCACCCGCACGCCGGTCCGCGGAGTCCGCAAGGCCGTGGCCGCCAACATGAGCCGCAGCCGCACGGAGATTCCGGAAGCCACGGTATGGGTGGACGTTGATGCTACCGCCTTGGTTGAGATGCGTGCCGGACTAAAAAAATCTGACCCTGATGGTGCGCCGGGGCTCCTAGCTTTCATCGCCCGCTTCGTCACCGCAGGATTGAAGAAATTCCCCGGACTTAACACCCGCTTCATCAGCGCGGAGGACACATCCGGCGGCGACTCTCAGGAGATCCTGTCATTCGACGGGGTCAACCTGGGGTTTGCCGCACAGACCGCGCGTGGTCTGGTAGTTCCCTCGATCCGTAACGCGGACAGCCTCTCTGCCCGTGAACTGGATACAGAAATCAGGCGGTTAACCGCCGTCGTACGAGACGGCAAGGCAACGCCGGCTGAGCTTGGAAGCGGAACTTTTACCGTGAACAACTACGGTGTCTTCGGAGTGGATGGTTCGGCGGCCATCATCAACTACCCGGAGGTAGCCATTCTGGGCGTTGGCCGAATCATTGATAAGCCGTGGGTGGCCGATGGTGAACTCGCCGTTCGCAAGGTCACTGAGCTCACGCTCACATTCGACCACCGTGTGTGTGACGGCGGTACGGCCGCTGGCTTCCTGCGCTACGTCGCCGATGCCATTGAGAACCCCGGCTCTGCGCTCGTCGACCTCTGATAGGGGACGTCCGAATGGTTCGAGCATAGCGACCGTTCTTCCCAGATAGCCACCAGTTCGATGAGTAGAATCGTGGCCAGACCACGGTAACGTTCCCGGAAAGTACGGAGAAGATATGTCACGATGGCTCGACGTCGGCGCCGACAACTATGTCCTGGTAACCGAAGGCTCTAAGCTCAACACCGGAGTGATCATCGGCACCGAACGGGCCATGGTGATTGATACCGGCTGCGGGCCGCGGCAGGGCAGGGAGATCCTGGACGCCGTCCGGGAGAAGACCCCATTGCCCCTGGTTGTTGTGAACACTCACGCCCACTATGACCACTTCTTCGGGAACGCCGTCTTTGCCGACGCCGGCGTCGAGGAATTCTGGGCACACGAGAACTGTGCCGAGGAAATCGCGGAAAACGGTGACGCCCAGCGCAGTGAGGTCACTGAAACCGAGCCTGAGATGGCAGCCGGCGAAGGCGAGAACGTGGAACTCGTGGTCCCCAATGCCATTGTCCGCGACCAGCCCGTGCTCGTGGACCTGGGCGGGCAAACAGCGACCCTGTTCTACTTGGGCCGCGGGCATACGGACGGTGACCTTCTGGTGGGAACCACCACCACGCTGTTCGCCGGCGACCTTGTGGAGAAGGGCGCACATCCGTCCTTCGAGGATTCGTACCCGGAGGAGTGGGCAGACGCCCTGAGGCATCTCTCCGCCCTCAGGCACCGCTACGAGTTTCTTGTTCCTGGGCACGGCGAACCGTGCAGCGACCGGTTCGTGAAGACCATGGCGGACACCATGACCACAGCCGTGCGGCAGGCACAGCAGTCCATCCGCGATACACCGGCTGATGCCACGAAGGCCATCCCGGTGCTGCCGTACGGACCGGAACAGTCCCGCTGGTTCATCAAGCGGCTGCAGGAGACCCGCCTCCAGCACTGAGGAGAGTACCGGCGCCTCTCCGGGTAGAGGGCGGCCGCAAAGACAGGTAGTGACTACGCTGGGGACGCGCGATGAAGGTTCCTAGATTTAGGCCATGAAGACCGGAATCAGACTAGCCGTCCGCCGCTTCGTCGAGCAGCACATCGTCGCCGATGACCCGCTCCCTGAGCGGTCTTGGCTGGATCAGCAAGACATGCCCCGTGCACAGGAACCCAGCAGGACCGCGGTGCCTGGTCTTCCGGTGGATCCGCTGCCACCGCTTCCTGTCCGCCACGCCGGGCACGGCAAGCACCCGCAGCCCCTTCGGCGGAGGGCTCGCAGCCATGAACGCTAGTCTCCACGGAGTCGAGTTGGTCATGCCTCTTGAGCGTTTCTTGAGGAACGCCTGAGCTTTCCTTGAGGATGCGGGCATAGCATCGCCCCGTGAGGAAATTTGGGGGAGCCCGCCGCGGCCGCGCGAGCCGGCGGGAGATGCACCGTCGACGTGTCCGCGTCCTTTCCTATGTGGGGCTCGCGGCTCTTGCGGTGGCGACGGCAGCGGTGGTGGTGCTGGCTCTTCGGCGATAGAGGCACGTGATGGCGCGAAAACTGAATAGCTTCTTATCTTCTTATATGGGTGTGTCCGATTGGACAGCGCCCTTAACTGCTAAGTAGGCTGGCGACCAATCCTGTTGGGGGATTCCACTTCCAGTCACTTAGTCGTGCCTGGAGCAACCCTGCTCCGGGGACATCGAAGGTGCTGCCGCTCATGGAGGTCTCAAACGTGGCTCTCACCGATTTTGTTCTTGCACTGTCTGTCCTCCTTGGCAGCCTGCTCATTCCCTTTATGGGGATGTACTGCTTCCTGCGGCTCAAGCGCCGCGCTGTTGCCGCACCTGTTGCAGTCGTCCCAGCGGCCCCACTTTCGAAGTCGGTGAAGTAGGCGTGCCGTACATCGACATCAACCCGCACCGAAGCCGCCCCAAATGGTGGGGTTACGTTGCCCTTGGAATCCTCCTGGTGGTCACTGCATCTGTGGTCGCCGCCGCCCTTGTGCAAATCTGACACCACTGATGTCAGGCGCCTCACGCAGCTCTCGTTGATCGGCTGATGACGGACGTTGGCAAGCCTGCTGACCAAATGGCGCTTCGTCAGCATCTAGAATTGCTACTTGAACCAGACCGATTGAGCACTGCAGTGGGACGCCGCTGCGAGTCCCGGGGGACCAAACATGCCAAAACCAGCGGATAACCGATTAGCCGATGCCGGCGCCGACGAGGAGCAGCCCGAACTCCGCCGTCGCTTCCGCCGTCGCAACGCCGACGGATCCGACGCTTGGACAGGAACCTTCCCCGCCGTGACACCCGAACCCACCGCACCGCCCCTGCCCGTCCGCAGCTCATCCTGGGCAGAAGCGGCGGCGGCGGCCGACGCTCTCTCCGACGCAGCGCCGGCGCCGGCGAGCACTCCCGCGGCACCGAGCCGGCGGCCGGCGGCAGCACCGCCGTCGCGCGTTCCCGAAATCCTTCCGGAGCCCGAGGTGCCGGAAGCGGACGCCACAGCCCTGCCGACGTCCTTTGTCCGGGAGCAGAAGCCCCGCCCGAAGAAGGGGTTCCGAGGCTTCCTGTACCGGGCAACCGGCGGCGCCTGGAACCTCGGCCCGAGCGCCCTGGAACGCGAGGAGGACGAGCTGGCCCGCCGGATCTCGCGCCAGCTGCAGGGCAGCTTCAACACTGCTGTGCTGAGCCTCAAGGGCGGCATCGGCAAGACCTCCACGACCGTGGGCGTCGGCCTCACCCTCGCCGAGTTCCGTGGCGACCCGCCCTGCGCCATCGACGCCAACCCCGACTCCGGAGACCTGGTGGAGCGCGCACTGGGCGAGGGCATCTACCAGAAGACCACCCCCCGGACCATCACGGACCTGCTCCGGAACATCGACTCAGTCGACTCGCTTACCGAGCTGTCCCGCTACATGCACCACTCCGGCCGGCTGCACCTCATCGCCGGTGAGCAGGACCCCGAGGTGTCCGACTCGCTGACGGCCGAGGAATACCTGCGGATCCGCAAGCTCATCTCCAGCTACTACTCGGTGGCGTTGACGGACTGCGGCACCGGTGTGACGCACAATGCGATGAAGGGCATCCTGCAGTCGGCAGACAACCTGATCATCGCCGCGGGCTACGCGGTCAGCGGTGCGAAGCGTGCACGCAGCACCCTGCAGTGGCTGGCCGGCCACGGCTACGAGGACCTGGCGCGGAACGCTATCGTGGTGATTACGGACAAGGACGAGGTGTCCAACCGCGTGGACAAGGACGCCATTGAGGAGCACCTGGCCGGGATGTGCCGCCAGCTCATCGCGGTGCCGCACGACAGGGGAGTGGCTGATGGTGACCTGGTGACCCTCGACCACCTCAAACCCGAGACGCGGCGTGCTTACAAGGAGATTGCTGCTGCGATTGTGGACGGCTACCGGTAAGGGTGGCGGTTGCCGGAGGCGCACACCTTCCTGGCTGACCTGCTCCGGCCCGGCTGAACATCAACAGCGCCACGACGTCCACCAGCGTTGCGCCGGCGGCACTGTCCACGCGGTTCACATCGGATACGCTCGGCGGCGGCGACCGGGCAGACATCAATGGGCACCTCACAGACACACGGCTGGGCGGCTCCTTCCGTGCATGGTCCGCTATCCCTGCTAAAAGTGTCGCCATCGTCAGCGGAAACCTGAAGCGCCGGATCAGCCACAGGACCCATCGCAGCGGGCATCTTGTCCACCACGCCCGATATGGAAGTCAGCGCCATGATCACAAACGTGAGCGCAGACTTCTACATCGAGGCAAGGCGTGCAGCAATCGCTGCAGCACCCGCCCCGAATGGCTAGCGGGTTACGTCACCCCCACACAAGCGAGCCTCATGGTCCGCGTTGGCGGTACAACCACAGCCATGAGCAGCTCCTACGCCTACAGCGCCGGTGACCGCATCGGCATCCGCTGCAAGGTGACCAGATCAGTCTGATTATCAACACCGTGGTCAAGACCACAGTGACGAACTCGGCAGTCACAGGGAACGGCTACTTCGGCACCGCGGCGACATCCGGAGTCATCTGCGAGCTGCCGAAATCGCAATTGAGGCCGTCTAAGTCCTTAAATGACGGCTTCCTCTTGACCCTCGGCGTCCGCGTGCTGGCACTCCGTGGAGCAGTAGCGGTATCCGCCGTGCTCGACTGCTCCTTGCACCAGTTGCACTTAGTGAGTCCGTAGTCATCAGGCCGGCCCGCCAGGCCCGGATACGTTCAAACGGGGTGATTCCCGTTCGGGCAAGTATAAGGCACCCAGCGGTTCGCTAGGCTTGTCTGTATGGGGGCTACACGAACTAAAGACTTGTCCATTGAAACTCTCCGCGGCATCGCCATCATCCTGATGGTCGCCGGCCATGTCGTTGGGGCTCAGCCCAGCGAAGCCATGCAAGTCCCGGACGACTCGCCCTGGCGGCTGGTTTTTTGGGGCTTGCAAGACTTCCGGATGCCGCTCTTCACCGTCCTGTCAGGCTTCGTCTACGCGAACAGGCCGGTTCACGACTGGCCCGGCTACCGGTCACTCACGAAGGCGAAGGTCCGCCGCGTCTTGATCCCGCTGGTAGTGGTCGGCACACTAGTTTTCTGGGCGAAAATGCTCAATCCGGACAGTCGCTCCGGCGTGGGACTCGGGGACTGGTGGAAGCCATACGTTCTCGGCATGGACCACCTGTGGTTCCTGCAAGCGATCTTCCTGCTATTCCTCATCGTCGGTGCCCTTGACGTACTCGGCCTGGTGGACACGCGGCAGCGCTGGCTTGCCACCACGGCAGTTTCCGCGCTTCTGTACGTGAGCGCCTTGGTTCCGAACCTCGACTTCCTGGGCATCGGTCCCGCCGTGCGGCTGCTGCCCTTCTTCCTGCTCGGCTACGGGCTCAAACGGTTCGCGCTTCGACTCGCCCCGGCGTGGGTGGCCGTTCTCGCGCTGGCACTGGCTGCCGCTTTCACGCCCCGACTCATGGCCCTGAACGAGATCATCACCATAGGCGACGTACGCGCTGACCGGGCGCTGGCCGTGGTCATCGGCGTGACATCCATCCTTGTGCTGTTCCACTTCCGCCACGCGCTCACTAACAAATATTTGAGCTGGATCGGCGGCTACGCCTTCGGCATCTACTTGTTCCACTACTTCGCGCTGCCCGTGGTCTGGTTCGGCTCCCGCGCCGTCGGCCTGGATAACGACGTGGTCAAGTTTGTGCTGGGAATGATACTTGGCTTGGGCTGCCCCATACTGCTGCAGGTACTCACCCGGAACATCGGCTGGGCAAGCCTCCTGCTTTTCGGAGAGAAATCGGCGCCTAGAACGCCTGGTCCCACTGATCGTCAGCATCGGCAGATTCGCACTCTTGGGAGCAGTAGCGACCGCCGCCCTCGCTGACGAATGTCGCGCCGCGCCTCTTGCACCAGCCGCAACGGGCCGGGTCCAAGCGCAGGACCTCGCTAGTCCAATAGTCACGAATGGCATGCAGGATTTTCTTCACCCCTCATGCCTATCAAAAAAACTTCAAGATTCAATCAAGACGGTGGATAAGGCCGCTTATGGGCCCTTGGCTGACCGTCTAGAGCAAGCCCTGCAAGTCGAAATGCAGTCCACAAAGTTCTTCTGATGCACCTGAGCCGGCTCGATCAGGTCCAGTGGGTTTTCCTGCAGTGCGTGCAACAAGTCCTGCTGCAAGGGCGCCCAAGGCGGGGTATCTCTTGGGGGCATCAGGTGCTTTTTCTTCCCTCGATATCGAGGTGCGTCACTCCTAGGCTTCAGTAACCGACCACGCTTCTGACGCTCGTTGTTCCGCTACCCTCAGCTGTCCTTTGGTGGCTGCACAGCCGGAGCGGTCCGTTACCTTTTTGTGATAATCCCCTTTTTCGTGGGTAGACTGGATCGTTCGTCGCCATCTCTCCGAGGGAGGACTGAATATTTCACGCGCCCGGCTGGATTCACTGACAGGACTACGGTTCATCGCCGCCATGCTCGTGGTCCTGTACCACGCGGCAGTGACGCTGGTACCGGAGATGTACCCTCTCGTGTCCATGGGGCAGACGGGTGTGACGTTCTTCTTCATGCTGTCGGGGTTTGTGCTCGCCTGGTCCATGAACCCAAGCACCACCAGACGCCAGTTCTACTGGTGCCGGTTCGCGCGTATCTGGCCGCTGCACGCACTCACGGCGGTGGCCGCCGTCGTTCTTGCCTTCGCCAGCCAGGGCGACCAGTCCCTGCCCAGGCTCCTGGCCTCGCTGCTTCTTGTTCAGGCATGGCTCGGTGACCAGCAGTGGGTCTACGCCTACAACGGGGTGTCCTGGTCGCTCTCCTGTGAAGCGTTCTTCTATGCGGTGTTCCCGTTCCTGGCGGTGCGGCTCTCACGGCTTGAACCGGGGAAGCTCCTCCGCGTCGGCGCCGCGGTCTGCGCGGCTGCGGCCTCCCTCATCGCAATCCTGCTCGCGGCCGCTCCCGGCTTCGACTGGGGAGCCCTGTTCTACACCTTCCCGGCCTTCCGGATCGCCGAGTTCGCCGTCGGCGTCTGCCTGGCCATCGCCATGACGAAAGGCTGGAAGCCCAGGTTCGGCGTGGGCACCGGCGCAGCTGCGGCCATCGGCTCGTTCCTCATCCTCGAAGCGGTCGACGGGATCGCGCCGTGGCATACCGCGGGACCGCTGGCGGGGGCGCTGTGCATCCCCGGCTACGCCCTCCTGATTGCGGCCTTCGCGGACCGTGACCGCTGCGGAGGCCGCCCCACCTTTGTCTGTGCCCCGGCCATGGTGAAGCTGGGCGAATGGTCCTTCGCCCTCTACCTGGTCCACGAGCTCGTGCTGCGAACTGCCTTGGAACTCGGCCCGGGGAGCCTTGCGGAGCGGGCCGCGTTTGCCGCCGTCGGCGTCGTTATTGCCATCCCGCTGGCTGGCGCTCTCTACACGTTCTTTGAACGTCCCGTTGAGGCGCGGCTGAGGGGACCAAGCGGGGGCCCTGTGGCGGATAGACGGCCGGCCGACGAGAAAGCCGTCGTTGCTGGATCCGAAAACGAGCCGGTTGCTACTGGGGTATCTGCACGAGGGTGACCGTTCCGCCCAGGGTATTGCCACAGGGGATGTAGGCCCTTTGTCCTGAGGGTTCAAAGGCGATCGGGTTTCCCATGAAACAGACGGGCGCGTTTCCGACGACGGTGTTCGAAGCGAGGTCGATAACGTCGAGGATGCCGCCGGCCGGTGACTTCTGGTCGTGCGCACCGATGGCGAAGGCCAGTGTGCCAGTTCGACTCAGGTGCATTCGGCCCGCCACGGTGGCCGTCAGCGGTATCCGGGCCACGACTTGCTGCGTGGAAAGATTGACCACCATGATGGAAGCGAAGCCGTTGATGTAGGCACGCGTCCCTGCCGGGTTCACGGTCACGCCGTAAACGAATTCGCCCAGGTCGATGAGAGACTTCACCCGCCGGGCGCGCAGATCGATGACTGTCAACCGGCCGTCACCCACATTGATCATGTATGCGTTGGTCTCTGACGCATTGATGGACAAAGTTTGCGCGTCCCAGCCAGCCGGAATGTTGGCAGTGATCCGGCCCGTTTTCACATCCAGGATGACCAGCCCAACAGTCGTACCGTTCGTGGCTACGTACAGCGTGGTCTCCGCGGCGTTGAGGACCAGTTCGGTCGGTCCCACGGGGACATTCAGGGTTCGTATCACAGACCTCGTGCGGAGATCCACGACGGAGATGGTGGCGCCCGCACAGTTCAGCACATAAGCCAGTGTCCCGGCGCGGTTGAGGACGATGTCGCACGGTCCGTTTCCAACGTTGATGGAGGCCAGGAGCCGTCTGGTTGACGTGTCCACAACGTGCACCCCGCCGCTGTACACGTGCGTCATGAAGTCAAAGGCCAGGGCATCGGTCACGTACAGGCGTCTGCCGTCGGGGCTGACGACGGCGTTCGACAAGGCCTTGCCTAAGGGAAAGGTTGCCAGGACCTTTGGTGCGGCCGCCGTCGAGGGTACCGCAGCAGGGGACTTTGGCGGGGAACTGGCGACGGCGGATGGGGCCAGCAACAGCAGCGCGGCCAAGACGATAAGTGCGGTGGAGTGCAGCGAATACCGCTTACCGCGGCGCCTACGTGCTCCGGTCCGAAGGTTACCGTGTACGTCCGTAGGCGCCATGACTGCCCCAATGCTCGTCGTCCCGCTTACGTAAAAGTGTCCCGCTCGGAGACCCGCAGAACTAGAGCATGCTTGGCCTTTTCTGCACTCTACTTCGGGCTCCGGGCTTACTTGACCCACCCTTGACCCAACCTTGCGAGGCTCTTGATCCAACCCTGAGCGTGGCTGGTTAGGCTCTCGGGAGCCCCGATAAACAGCATCAGTTCCCGCCTTTGGCCAGTGGGGGACCGGCCAAACCTACGAAGGAGCCCAATTGTCCGAGGTACTGCACGCAGAGGCCCTTGCCACTGAAGAGAACAGCGGTCTCAGCCGCCGCCGGGTGGTGGCAGGTGTGGCCTGGTCACTGCCCGTCATCGTCACCGCCGTCGCGGCACCAGCGGCCGCTTCCGCGTCGGGTGTGAGCGCAGCCGTGTCATTCGTAGGCTCGGCGACGACCTTTTATAAGGCCGGGGGAGGCGGAGGCGGAACCGAGCGCACCGGTGCCGGTCCCACCGGGTTCCAGATCCAGAATTCGGGCGGAGCCATCACCGGTGCAATCAGCGGAACCATCAACATCACTCCGGAAGGAACCGTTACAGCCGGCATCGGTGTGCAGTCGATTTCCCAGGCCTCGGTATCGGGTCCCTCATACTCTGCCACCCAAGCCTCCACCGGATCCTTCACGTACTCGTCAGGGATTCCAGCTGGGGGGACAGCCAGCTTCCCGATTCAGTTCCAGTACGCTGCCACTAACGGGATCCCCAATAAGGTCACCTATTCCTACGTCATGACCATGACGGTGACTCTGCCGGATGGATCGTCACAGGTGCTCCCCGGCGTGCGCCTCTCGGTCACCTTCTGACCATGGTCTGGAAACACAGCGGCCTGGTGGCGGAAGTGCACAGCGAATCCGCAGGGCGAGTTGCTTTGCTGCACCTGGACGCCCCCCAGCCGGTGATCCTTACCGGTCCGGCGGAAGCCGTCTGGCAACTGATCGACGGGCGCCGTGACGAGGCCGAGGTCATCGCTGAACTGCAGGCACAGTTCCAGGACACGGCCGGGCAGCTTGCGGTCCAGGTGGAGGCTTTCCTGGCGAACCTGGAAGCCCAGCGACTGATCGAAACCGCTGATGAAGCTGGAAAGTGATCACCCCGCCGGGGGGATAGTCATGGAGGCCGAGGACTTGCACGACCTGTTGTGCGTCGATGTCCTGGGCATCCAGTTCGTCATCAGCTGGGGCATGGGGGTGACGGAGGAGCAGCAGCACCGCATGGCCACGGTTTGGGGACGCTGTGCGGGCACTGATATGCCCGTCATCCCGCCGGCTCCCATGGAACCGATGGCAAGCCTGCCGTTCTCGGCGTCGGTGGCGTATGTGGCCAAAGCGCACGACGGCGGCACGTTTGCCCTGCAGGCGGCCTCCTTTGAGGCGCTTGCCGAGAGTCTAACCTCCCGGCTTACGATCGCAGCCATACTGGAGAACGCAGGCATGTTGATCATGCTCCACGCGTGCGGTGTTGCCTCTCCTGAAACGGGCGGCGTCATGGCGCTCGTGGCCAAGTCCGGAACCGGAAAAACCACCGCTGCATCGGTGCTGTCCAAGACATATGGGTACGTCTCGGACGAGACGGTGGCGATACGGCTTGACGGTGCCGTGGTTCCGTATCCCAAGCCGTTGTCCGTGAAACAGCGGCCCGATGCGCCGAAGCGGCAGGTCGGACCGGGCGAACTCGGACTGCAGCCGGCACCGCCTAATCTGTTCATCCAGTCCATCGTGCTGCTGGACCGTATCGACCGGGACGGCGGTGACATGGATGACCGCCGGAAGGCTCCGGTCCTGCGCCAGTTGCCGCTGGCGGATGGGCTCCTGGCGCTCATCCCCGAGTTGTCATCGCAAGCCGCTATGGACCAACCGCTGCAGTCATTGTGCCGGCTGATCGAAAGTGTGGGCGGTGTCTGGCAGGTGACATATTCGGAGGCAACCGACCTGCCGCGGGTTCTAGAGCCGCTCTTCCGGAGTGGTGGCCCTGCTGAGGCCGGGTGGGACGCGCCCGGGTCCGACGGCGCGGCCGGGGCCCTCCCTGAAGGGTGGGTGCGCCGGGTGACACCCAGGGATGCCGTGAGAGTCGACGGCGACCTACTGCTGATGCTTGACTCCGAGATCGTGCAGCTGGGCGGGGTTGGACCCGCAATCTGGGAAGCTGCCGCTCACGCAGTCCCGCTTGAGCAATTGGCCGACCAGGTGGGAAGCGTGCACGGCCGTCAGGAAGGCTATCGGGCTGCCGTCGCGGCAGCAGTAGGCCAGCTCGTCGAGAAGTCCGTTCTGGAACAGGGCGGGGCATAGCACTCACCGCACGCAAGCGCTTGCAGGTCCCGGCGTTCATCGCCGGCTGGAAACACACGAACTTGGAATGGGGAACCATCATGAGCGTCAACAGCACGCCCGCCGAACAGGCACCTGCCGGGCTGGACCTGTCTGACTACCTGCGGCTGCTGCAGGTGTACTGGAAGGCAATCGTTGCCTTCACCCTGCTGGCTACGCTGGCGGCGTACGGCTGGACCGTGCTGCAGCCGAAGATCTACGCGTCCGATTCCAGCGGCATTGTGGTCACGCCGGGATCGGACAATGTAAGCCTTTCCCTTGCCGGGGACAGCTTGGCCAAGGCAAAGGTCAAGAACTACGAGTCGGTGGCCAAATCGCGGCTGGTGGCCAACCGGGTCATCGCATCACTGGGCCTGGAAACCTCGGCCGATGCCCTGCTCGGTGCCATCAGCGTGAAGGTTCCGCTGGACACTGCAGAAATCCGGGTGACGGCACAGTCACCGGACCCGGGAACGGCACAGCGTGTGGCGGATGCCTGGGTCAACGGCCTGGCCGCTGAAGTGAAGGCCATCGAAACGGCAACGCCGGCGGACGGCGCAGCGGCCAGGTCCGACGGCACCCCCAGCATCGCGGCCGCCGCTCCTGCCCCAGCCGTGAGTATCCTCCCGCTGGGCAAAGCCGTCCTGCCCAGCACCCCGGTTTCCCCCAACGTCAGGCTCACCCTCGCACTGGGGGCACTCAGCGGCCTTGCCCTTGGTTTGGCCTACGCAATAGTCAGGCGCCATTTGGACCGGCGCATCCGCGACGCCACTGAAATCGAACGGCACTTCGGTGTTCCCGTGATCGGCACCCTTCCCGTCGACCACCGGCTGGACGGCAAGAGCGCCATCCTGGAAGCTGGCGCTGACGCACCTCTCTCCGGGCATGGTGCCGGCGGCGCGATGGGGGAGGCGCTCCGCGAACTGCGCACCAACCTTAGCTTCCTGGATGTGGACCAGCCCCCTCGCATCATCGTGGTCACCAGCTCCGTGCCGGGAGAAGGCAAGTCCACTGTCACGGCAAACCTGGCGGCCACTCTCGCTGCCGCCGGTGAGAACGTCGTGGTGGTCGACGGCGACCTGCGGCGCCCTACGCTGGCTGATGTTTTCAATCTGGTTCCGGGCATCGGGGTCACTGAAGTTCTGGCTGGCACTGCGAAGCTGGAGGACGTCCTGCAGCCTTGGGGCGCGCTGCCCAACCTCTCGGTCTTGGGGTCCGGGCGCATTCCGCCGAACCCCAGCGAGCTGCTGGGATCGTTGGCGATGAAGAAGATGCTCAGCGCCCTGGCACAGAATGCGACCGTCCTGATCGACGCCCCGCCGCTGCTTCCAGTCACTGACGCTGCCGTCCTCTCGCGGGTGGCCGACGGCGCAATTGTTGTCATCCAGGCGGGCAAGACGACCCAGGAGCAGCTGGGACACTCACTGGGCAACCTGGACAAGGTACAGGGCAGGGTTCTGGGTACTGTCCTTAACTATGTGCCCACGCGTGGAACGGACGCCTACTCGTATTACGGCACCTATTCCTCGGCCCCTTCACCTGCTGCGGCACCTGCCCCCGTGCCTGTGCCGGCCGGTTCCCAGGTCAAGGGCTAGGTTCCTGCGGTGGAAGCCTCCGCAGCTGAAGGCCGGCTGAGCATTAGTGAAGGTGTTTTCTTAGGACATGCCCTGGTGGCAAGAGTCGCTGAGAGCCTCGGTATCCGCGTGTTCTTTATCAAGGGGCCGGCCAGCGTCATTCAGGGGCTGCGGCTGCCCAAGGTGTCAGTGGATGTGGACGTCTTGGTGTCGCCAGCGGATCTCGACTCGCTGGTAGCAGGCCTGTACCAGCGCGGTTGGCAGAAACGTGTCGGTGAAGAGGACGACAGGGTCTTTTACAAGCACTCCGTCACCCTCAACCACCCGTCCTGGCCGTGCCACATCGACGTCCACTTCCGGTTCCCCGGAATGGAACGGGATCCGGCGGTCGCCTTCAATGTGATGTGGACTCACACCGAGGCCCTTGAAATGGCAGGGCGAGCCGTAAGGGTTCCGTCGAAGGAGCTGGGCGTGGTGCTTCTGGCCCTGCACGCTTTGCGGTCACCCCACCTGAAAGTTTCACAACAGGAACTTCGCTTCCTCCAGGGCCTCTTGGCACGCGAAGCACTCGGACCGGCCGTCCAGGAAATCAGTGCCGCCACCGACGCGCTCGCAGCCATGCGGCCATTCCTTGAAGAGATCCTCCCCCGGCAGGCAGTTGCTGAATGGCCGGAGGCATCCAGGGAGTGGCGCAACCGCCTGTTCTCGAGGGAACCCGGCAGTGCCCGGATCATCGCTATTCTTCAAGCGCCCCTGCTAGACAAACCGCGGATGCTGGGCGCCGCGTTGCTGCCGCCCGACACGGCTTATCTGTCACAGGACCCGAACGTGGATTTGTCACCGAGAGGGCGCCGCCGGGCTTACGTTGCGAGATGGGTGCGATTCGTCCGTGCGTCCCCGCGTCTAGTTCGAGATCTTGCTGCTTACCGGAAGACGCCATAACAGCCCACAAGAAGTGACGATGGTGCAGATAGCCAGGCCTCTGCCATGGATGGGCGTTTCCAAATCTTGATCGAACACGCTGGATTCCTTGTCCGAGGGCATCAATTCGTATGGGTAGTGTCGCGGCATCACAACTGGAAGGTGTGGCACGATGACTATCTTTGAATACGCATCAGCACTGGCAGTAATGCTTGGATCATTGGTTGCGGCAAGCGGCGTGTCCGCCGTGATTATCCGGGCCAGGTCCAGACACTAAGTCGGCCTTCTGATGGCACTCCGTAAGGGTGCCTAATGCCACAGCAAGCCGTTACCGTTTTGTGATAGTGCCCTTTTCCGTGGGTAGACTGGACCGTTCATCGCCGTCTCGCTTAGGAGAAAAGAGCAATTTCACGCGCCCGGCTGGATTCATTGACAGGTCTGCGGTTCATCGCCGCCATGCTCGTGGTTCTGTATCACGCGGCAGTGACGCTGGTGCCCGAGATGTATCCGCTGGTGTCCATGGGGCAGACTGGTGTGACGTTCTTCTTCATGCTGTCCGGGTTCGTACTGGCCTGGTCCATGAACCCGAAAACCTCCAGGGGGCAGTTCTACTGGCGCCGGTTCGCGCGGATCTGGCCGTTGCACGCACTCACGGCGGGGGCCGCCGTCGTCCTTGCCTTCGCCAGCCAGGGTGACCAGTCGCTGCCCAGGCTTTTGGCCTCGCTGCTGCTGGTACAGGCTTGGCTCGGTGACCAGCAATGGGTCTATGCCTACAACGGGGTGTCCTGGTCGCTGTCCTGTGAGGCCTTCTTCTATGCGGTGTTCCCGTTCCTGGCGGTACGGCTCTCACGCCTCGAACCGGGGAGACTCCTCCGCGTCGGCGCCACAGTGTTCGTTTCCGCCGTCACTCTCATCGCCGTCCTGCTTGCAGCCGTCCCCGGTTTCGACTGGGGCGCCCTGTTCTACACCTTCCCGGCCTTCCGGGTTGCGGAGTTCACTGTCGGCATCTGCCTGGCCATCGCCATGCGGAAAGGTTGGAAGCCCCGCTTCGGCGTGGGCCTCGGCGCGGCGGCGGCCATCGGCTCGTTCCTCCTGCTCGAAGTGGTCGACGGTATCGCGCCCTGGCATACCGCGGGGGCACTGTCCGGCGCGCTCTGCATTCCCGGCTTCGCCCTTCTGATCGCGGCCTACGCCGAACGCGACCGCACCGGCCGTCGCCCCACCTTCGCCAGTGCTCCTGCCATGGTGAAGCTGGGGGAGTGGTCCTTCGCCCTCTATCTGGTCCACGAGCTAGTGCTGCGGACAGCGCTGGAGCTCGGCCCGGAGAGCCTTGCTGAGCGCGCCGCATATGCTGCCATCGGCGTCGTTAGCGCCATCCCCTGGCCGGCGCTCTGTACACCTTCTTTGAGCGTCCCGTTGAGGCCCGTCTCCGCAACCGGACCAAGCAAGCCGGGCCTGTGGCGGATACACCTGAGCCCGAGAAGGTTCTGCTGGGCCGGTAGAGCCGGCAGCGGGCGCAACCGGCCGAAGCTGCAGCTGAGTGTCGTGTGGGTAACGTTCAATGCCACACTTCCCGGCCCGCTCTCAAGGGGTAGGGAAGCCCCGCTGCTTCCGGAGGTACTCCTCCAACGCCAGCCGCAGCGCGTCACTTTCTCGGGCCACGCGCTCGGCAGCGGTGGCTGCAGAAGAGTGATCGCCGTCGGACAAGTACCCTTCCAACGCTAGGCAGCTCTGATCCATCGCGAGACCGCCGACCATATGGGACCTGACCTTGAGACTCAGGACCGTATCCCGTGCTGCTGTGTAGTTGCCATCGCTGAGGGCGGAGAGGAGGCCCTCGGTGCGGGTGGGCAGCAGTTCAAGGAACGCCGACGCGTAGTTTATGGCGGCGGCGTCATTTTCCAGGTCATCGGCAAGGCGGGACAGTCTTAAGGGCGTGAAGACAACTTCCCTGGCGCCTGCTGCCATTGGTCTTGGTCCTTTCAGTGCCGCTCCGGTACAGCCGGAGCGGTGGTTGTGTCCTGAGTCAACTTCCGATGACGGTTGCGGTTCGTGTCTGGTTGCGGGCAACTTCTACGTCGAAGGTCAAGGTTGGTGTGGTGTTCTTCGGAATGGAGCCAGAGACGCTAGCCCGCAGCCGGATGCCGCTTCCCGGGGCAGTGGGAACAATGGAGGAGATCAACTTCGTTGCAGGAGTATCCAGCACGGTGCTGAGCGTCCCCGCGCAGGTCCCGGCGGCCTCATTCCAACTGACGCTGCATGCCTCGACTTTGAACGTTGCGCCAGCCGGGGAAGCGGTTGCCGTGTAGGCAGCTCCCGTAATGTTCAGGGTGCCTGTGTTTCCGACGGTGAAAAACTTCGGCGAGTACACGGGGTTGCCGTTGTTGCCTGCCGTGTTGGGAAGGGGAAGCGACAGTGGTGTTCCGGTGGCGAAAGGAGCCGTTGAACTGGTTGTTGCAACTGCTCCCCAGCTGCCGCTGGTCACCGCTCGAGTCGCGGTAGCCCGAGCGCTGCTGGCGGCGTCCGCCGCCCCCGGCGACGTGCACAGCAGCAGAGCGGTGACCGCCGCAGCGGCCCCCGCTCTGCTGCTTCGGGAGTGCACGCCCACCGGAACTAGCTTCCGGTGGTGGTGGCGGTGCGCTGGGTCTCGCCGAAGGTCCAGGTCAGTGCTGAGGAGAGGCCCTGGATCGTTCCGGTCGGCGCCACCCCGTTGACCGTGGTTTCATTCTGGTTCGGCAGGGACAGGGCAAGCTGCAACTTCACCGTGGAGCCCGCCGCGACGGAAGTGCTGAGGGCCGCTGGCGTGGAGGCCAGGGTGTTCAGGGCCACGTTCGTGGCCAGCACCTGCGTGGTGGCACCGGTGCCGGTGCAGGATCCGGCGCCTGTCACCGTCCAGTCGCCGCCGACGCACTGCGTGACAGTGACATGGAGGCCCTTGGTGGCGTCCGTGGTGAGCAGCGTTGGGGTGGCGTCCGCGACGGCCAGCGTTAGATCCTTGCCCGCAAGGTCGGCGCCCTGGGTGAGGGTGACGTAGCGGTTGACCACGTCGCCAGGGGCCAGGTTGGAAACGCCCTGGCTGAAGCCGACGCCGTTGTTGGTCATGGTCAGGCTGAGGACGCCGCTGCTGGCGCTTTGCGCCGTGGTGTTGGAAGCGGTGGCGTTCAAGGCTGCGTATACGCCGCCGCCCGTGATGGCGAGGCCGGCGGCACCGACGGCGAAGGCTGCCAGCAGACGGGGGCTGGGACGACGGGAGGAAGCTGCAGTGAGACCGGACATTTTGAGGATCCTTACTGGGAGGTGGTGTTGGGTTAGGCAGTGCGGGCCGGGCTGGTTTGCCCGGAAACTTTCTGGGGTGTGCGGAGTATCCACACCACGCTGGTGGCTGTCAGTGAGAGCCCGAACAAGGCGGTGAAGACCGCTCGCTGGAGCGGGTTCTGTGCCCACAGGAGCACGTTGCCGGCGTACGGAACAGTGGTTACGACTACGGGTACCTGGTCCTGGTCGAGCCTTGCCCGCCAGTGGTCCGGGGCCGGGTTGGCGTCACCCTTAGTGGTGAGCACTGGGTGATCGGGAGCGCCGGTGAGGGCTGTAACGCGGTGGGCGTACGGCGCGCTTTCGCCCGGAGGGGTGAAGACGGCCACGTCACCCGGCTGCAGTTCCGTCACCGTCTTCGGTGCGGTAACCAGCAGGTCGCCGGGAGCAAAAGCCGGCCGCATGCTGCCGGTGAGAACCGGCGAGTAGCCAATGTGCAGCAGCGGTGCGGCGACACAGACGGCCAGGAAGACCACCGTGACAGCCGTGCCCGCAACCAGGCCAAGCACGCGGCGGACAGCGGTCCAGCGGGTTCCTGCCACTGATGCCTGGGCTGAATCGATGCCGATTGCTGAATTCATTGCTGTTCCTCCCGCCTGGTGTGACCGTTTCTCTGACGTCGACAACGTTGCTGGGTAATCCTCAAGGAAGCGGGCTGGAACCAATCAATCCTCGATCAGCACTTACTCAAGATCGGATCAAGACGGAAAAGGCCCCTCAAGCACTCATCAAGTAATCTGCAGCGGCCGACGGGACGTGCGTCACCCACTCCCGCTAAACTCGTCCTGAACGCGGCGGGGGCCGCGCCTCACAACCGCGTCCTGGCACGAGGGTGTTACAGGGCGCCGTACAGGATGGTCTCGATGTCTCTTACGCGCCGCTCACGCTTCTCTGCTGTCCTGACGTCCGCCGGCGCCGCCGCGCTGGTGGCCGGCGCGCTCATCGCGCCAGCAGCCTCGGCCGCCGATGACCCGGAAACCCCGACGCCGGCCCACACCTTTCAGTCCGTTCCTCGCCGGCCGTCTGTGGCCACACCGCCCACGGACCAGTTCATCGTGAAGTTCAAGGACCCCGCCAGGGCCGGATCCGCGCTCCGCGGCGAGTCAGTCAGCCGCGCCGCCGCGAAGATCGGGGCCACCGCAAAGGAGGTCCGCGGCACGGGCAGCGGAGCCCGCGTGGTGCGCACCAGCAAGGAGTTGGGCTATGGGGACGCGGACAAACTGCTCGCCGCACTGCGCGCGGACCCCGCAGTGGCCTATGCCGAGCCGGACTTCCGGGTGCAGGCCAAGGTGGCCAATCCGAACGATCCCGCGTTCATCGACCAGTGGAACCTGTCCCTCAGCACGGGCGGCATCCGGGCCACCCGGGCCTGGGACGTCACCCAGGGTGCCGGCCAGGTGGTGGCGGTGCTCGACACGGGCATCACCAGCCACGTTGACCTGAACGCGAACGTGCTGGACGGCTACGACATGATCGCCGACGCAGCCACCTCCGGCGACCACGACGGGCGCGATGCCAGCGCCGCCGATCCGGGCGACTGGTCAGCCGACAACCAGTGCGGCCCCGATGTGGCGGGGGTGCCGGTCTCTTCCTGGCACGGCACCCACGTGGCCGGCATCATCGCCGCCGTCACCGGCAACGGTGTGGGCATGGCCGGCGCGGCGCCCAAGGCTAAAATCCTGCCGGTGCGTGTCCTCGGGCCGTGCGGCGGGCAGGTGTCGGACGTCGCCGATGCGATCCTCTGGGCATCCGGGGCGCCGGTTGCGGATGCCCCGGTCAACCTGAATCCTGCGCGCGTCATCAACCTGAGCCTGGGCGGCACCGAAGCCTGCTCCCGGACCTTCCAGGAGGCTATCGACACCGCGACGGCCAGGGGAGCGGTTGTGGTGGCGGCGGCCGGCAACGAAATGGCACAGGCCTCCGACTCCGCGCCCGCGAACTGCCGGAACGTCATCAGCGTCGCGGCCAGTGGACGCACGGGCGCCCTGGCGCCCTACTCGAACTTCGGGTCCGGCGTCGACATCACCGCCCCCGGCGGCGACATGACACCCACGTCCGAGACCAATCCGGACAGCGGCAGCGCCAACGGCATTCTCTCCACCGAGAACGACGGCGAGACGGCGCCAACAGACGCGCCGGGCGAAAACTACTACTGGGCGGAAGGCACCTCCTTCGCGGCACCCCACGTGTCCGCGGCCGCCGCGCTGGTCATGGCCCAGATGGGACCGACGGCGACGCCCGCCGTTGTTGAAGCCCGCCTTAAGAGCACGGCCAGTCCCATCACCGGCGGCTGCCCGCAGGGCTGCGGCGCCGGGCGGCTGGACGCCGCCCGCGCCGTGCTGCATTTCAGCGCCGTGGTGGCGGCCGGCGACCTGACCGGTGACGGCAAGGCCGACGTCCTGGCCAAGGAGAACTCCGGCATCCTGTGGCTGTACCCCGGAAACGGCCGCGGCGGCTGGCTAGCCCGCCAGCAGGTGGGCGCCGGCTGGAACAGCTACACGATCCTTGCCCCCGGCGACTTCAACGGCGACAAGCGGAACGACATCCTGGCCCGGGACCGTGCCGGCGCTCTTTGGCTGTACCCGGGCAACGGCCGCGGCGGCTGGTTCCCCCGCATCAAAGTGGGCTCCGGCTGGGGCGGGTTCACCGCCGTCGTCGGGCCCGGCGACCTCAACGGCGACGGGAAGGCCGACGTCCTGGCCCGCGACACGGCCGGGGTGCTGTGGCTGTACCCCGGCAACGGACGCGGCGGCTGGCTGGCCCGGACGAAGGCGGGAACCGGCTGGAACGGGATGACCGCCCTGGTGGGCCCCGGAAACCTGACCGCTGACCGCAACGTGGACCTGCTCGCGCGCGACCGCGCCGGCGTCCTGTGGCTCTATCCCGGCAACGGCCGCGGCGGCTTTGGGAGCCGGCTCCGCGTGGGCGCCAGCTGGAACGCGATGACCACCATCACCGGACGCGGCGACTACAGCGGCGACGCCAGGACGGACGTCCTGGCCGTCGATACCGCCGGTGCGCTGTGGCTGTACCGCGGGAACGGCGCGGGCGGGTTCTCCGGCCGGACCGCAGCGGGAATCGGCTGGGGCTAGTTCCCAGCGCGAACGTACAGTTGTGGCCCCGCCTGCTCGCTCCGTCATGGGCGGCCCTCCGGACACGGCTTGTCGACGAACCGAGTGTTGACTCCCTCCGCGGGCGGTAGTACCACGGCCTTGGGCGGTTCAATCAGGGCCCGCACCAGACGGTTCGCAGCACCACTTCAAAGGAGAAGTACCATGGCTGTTTCGCTTGTCCTCCACCGCGTCGCCGACTATGACGCATGGCGCAAGGTCTACGACTCCGTCGCCGGCATGCAGAACGACGGCGGCGTCACCCAGCAGTCCGTCCACCGGATGGCGGATGATCCGGACAACGTCCTGGTAATCCATCACTTCAAGGACGTGGCCACCGCCAAGGCGTTCTTTGCCAGCCCCGACCTGAAGGACGCCATGCAGCGCAGCGGCGTCCAGGGCGAACCGCGGATCGAGTACTTCGAGTAGCCGCTGTTTCAGGGGCCCGACGGCGGGTGGGTCGGCAACGAGAGCCCGCCACCCGCCGTCGTTGGTTACCGGGCGCTACTTCACCGGGCGGTTTACTGTCTTCTCCTTGCTGACCACCGAGGCGATGGTTGCGGAATACGACGGAACATTCGGCGTCAATATCTTTTGAGCCCCCAGGGTGACCGTGCCGGCGACCGTGGCGGGCCGGCTCCTGGTGCCCTGCGACGCCACGAAGCGGACGCCCTCAAAACGGGATTTGGACTCCGTGAAAGTCTTGGTGGCGCTTGCTGTGGCCCGGAAGAACACGTCGGCGGTCATCGGCGAAACCACAGGATTCTCGGGGTCGGCGTAGTTCGTGAACTCCATGGACATCCTCAGGCGCCCTTTGGACAGCCCGTTCGGGACGGACAGGTTCAGGGTTTCCGCGTCCCCGAACCCGTTGATCAGTGTTGTGCCCGTGCAGGTGTCCTCCTGCGTGACCGACACAAAGCCAACATTGTCGGGCGTAGTAGATCCGGTGACCGTGAAGACGCTGCCGAACACGCTGACCCTCGTGTGGAGGCACCCGTCCGTGCGTTCAAATTCCGAGGTCATTCCTTCGCCCTTCGTCACCGTTTTGGTGATGACGGGGCGGTCCGACGCGGTGCTTGGTATGGCACCAGCGAGTTGGACGAACAGTGTTCCGGCCAGTGCCAGGGCTCCGAGAGCAGTCTTTTTCATGGCGCCTTTCCTCTTGCAGGTCCGCGGGTCCTCAAGGACTTCGGATCATATGGCGGCGAGGCTGGGGAAACGGTGGAGACGGACCCCTCATTCTGGAGGGGTGCAGCGTGGTTGCCGGGAGGGGCCCAGGGGCAGGCAAGTGGCGGTTCATCTGCAGGGCATCCGCGCGCGTACAAACAAGTAGTGGCTGCGCTGAAAAACGAGTACTCAATGCTCGTGCGCTCTAGTTGCGCGTCGTTTAGTGTAGGTAACTGGATAAGTCCTCTAAGTACAGGGGCACCTTCGCGGCAAGGCAAACGGAGAGTCCACGCGGACAGCTGAGTCAGCGGCCACTCTCTATTGCACCTCATCCTGCACTCTCAGGTGCGGTAACAATCAATAGGCAAGAAGAATCCAAGTTTGAAGCGTTCGGATGTTCCCTGGCTTTATTCTCTGAGATACTCAGAATGCGCTTGGGAGCAATGTCGAATTGCAAAGGCATGGCCGATCTTCCGTAGGCCGCAAATGCCCTGTGACTGCCGGATTCTGGGCGGGGGCGAGGCTGGATCCCGCGCAAAGAAGTCCGGTGGAAGAATCACTGGAAAATGGTGCCCGCCACGGAAGCCGGGCGTACGATAAAAATACCGGATCCAAGGAATGAGCCTTGAAAACGAATCCGGTCTTCAGGTCTCCCGTAGCTTACGGGGGCCTTTTTTAATTTGGGCAAACAGCTGACTAGCCTGCCAATGCACGGGATCGGCCAACGCTGCCCGCCCATGAAACAAAATGTGCAGAAAAATGCAGGAGCAAGAAATGACTACAACTCCGACGATCCGTAGCCGTCATTCCTTCGCGGCCCGGTTCGCGATGATCTCGACGATGTCGCTGGGACTGCTCGCCGGCCCTGTCGCCCTGGCTGGACCGGCCGCGGCATCGGGCGGTCACGACGATCATTCGAGAAAAGCCGAGTGCACCGTCAAGGCCCTCGATCCGTACAAGAAGGACCGCGGCCACAACGCCATGATCGATAACCACGGCCGCGATAACGGCAAGAACCGCAAGGACCGGGAAGTACGGGTTGCTTTCGCGTTCATCATCCACTGCGACAAGGACGCGGACGTCCGTTACAACCAGTGGATGTTCCAGAAGCATGGCCACCGCGACATCGAGCGGATCGGGGATGCTTGGGATACCGTTTCGGTTAACCGCGGCCACGACAAGATCGTGAACGTGGAAAAGGTAACCGCAGACCGCCACGAGGACTTCGTCAAGGTCTTCCATATTGTTCGGATCAAGGTAGAGGACAAGAGGGGCCACGGCGACCACCGGAACGGCTCCACCGATATTGACAGGAGCGACGTCGTCAAGATCTGGGTGAAGAACAACCGCCACTAACAGTCCTCGGTCTGTTTTACTGACTGCCTAGCGG
>NZ_JBHVBL010000040.1:0-41769 GCF_042668165.1 Arthrobacter sp. NPDC057388 | reverse complement strand
GGTCCGGTGGTCCGGACGGGCCCTGCCTGGCTTCATTCCGCTACTTCTTCAGCGATGCTGCGATCTGCTGCATGACGGTGTTGTCGGCGAGGGTGGTGGCGTCTCCGACGTCGCGGCCTTCGGCGACGTCCTTGAGGAGGCGGCGCATGATCTTGCCGGAGCGGGTCTTGGGCAGTTCGGGAACCACGAGGATGGTCTTGGGCTTGGCGATCGGGCCGATTTCCTTGCCGACGTGGTTGCGCAGGTCCTGGACGATTTCGTCGCCGGAGTCCACGGCGTCGCCGCGGAGGATGACGAAGGCGACGACGGCCTGGCCGGTGGTTTCGTCCGTGGCGCCGACGACGGCGGCTTCGGCCACCGCGGGGTGGGAGACCAGGGCGGATTCGATTTCGGTGGTGGAGAGCCGGTGCCCGGAGACATTCATGACGTCATCCACGCGGCCCAGGAGCCAGATGTCCCCGTCCTCGTCCTTTTTGGCCCCGTCCCCGGCGAAGTACATGGTTTCGAAGCGGGACCAGTAGGTGTCCTTGAACCGTTCGGGGTCGCCCCAGATGCCGCGGAGCATGGCCGGCCACGGTTCGCGGATGACCAGGAAGCCGCCGTGCCCGTCCGGGACGGAGGTGCCGTTCTCGTCCACGACGTCCACGGCGATGCCGGGCAGCGGGACCTGCGCGGAGCCGGGCTTGGTTGCCGTGACGCCGGGCAGCGGGGCGATCATCTGGGCGCCGGTCTCGGTCTGCCACCAGGTGTCGACGATAGGTGCTTTGTTGCCGCCGATGACGTCCCGGTACCACATCCACGCCTCGGGGTTGATGGGTTCACCCACGGAACCCAGGACGCGGATGGAGGAGAGGTCGTACTTGTCCGGGATGTCCCGGCCCCACTTCATGAACGTGCGGATCGCGGTGGGCGCGGTGTAGAGGATGGAGACCTTGTACTTCTCCACGATCTCCCACCAGCGGCCCTGGTGCGGGGAATCCGGGGTGCCTTCGTACATGACCTGGGTGGCGCCGTTGATGAGCGGCGCGTAGGCGACGTAGGAGTGGCCGGTGACCCAGCCGACGTCGGCCGTGCACCAGTACACATCCGTTTCGGGGTGCAGGTCGAAGACGGCCTTGTGGGTGTAGGCGGTCTGGGTGAGGTAGCCGCCGGTGGTGTGCAGGATGCCCTTGGGCTTTCCGGTGGTGCCGGAGGTGTACAGGATGAACAGCGGGTGCTCGGAGTCATGCCCGACGGCGGTGTGCTCGGCAGACGCTGCGCCGACTGTGTCATCCCACCAGTGGTCCCGGCCCTCGTGCCAGTCCACGTCCTGGCCGTTGCGCTTGACCACCACGACGTTCTGCACCGTGTGGCCGTCGCCGTTCCCCTCGAGGGAAAGCGCGGCATCCACTGCCGGCTTCAGCGGGCTGGGCTTGCCGCGCCGGTAGGTGCCGTCGGCGGTGACCACGAGCTTGGCCTCGGCGTCCTCGATCCGGGAGCGCAGCGCGTCCGCGGAGAACCCGCCGAACACCACCGAGTGCACGGCACCGATCCGGGCGCAGGCCAGCAGGGTGATCACGGCTTCGGGGATCATCGGCAGGTAGACGGCCACCCGGTCGCCCTTGGACACACCGAGGGATTCGAAGGCGTTGGCGGCCTTCTTCACTTCCTCGGTCAGCTCCGCGTAGGTGTAGGAGCGGGAATCGCCGGGCTCGCCCTCGAAGTGGATGGCTACCCGGTCACCGAGCCCGTTCTCCACGTGCCGGTCCAGCGCGTTATAGGCAGCGTTGACCTCACCGCCCACGAACCACTTCGCGAACGGCGGGTTGGACCAGTCCAGCGCCTGATCGAAGTCCTTGCTCCAGGACAGCAGCTCACGGGCCTGCTTCGCCCAGAACGCCGGCCGGTCAGCAGCCGCCTCCCCGTAGACCTCCGCACCCACGACAGCGTTTGCGGCGAAATCCTCGGACGGGGCAAACTTGCGGTTCTCATGCAGCAGGTTTTCAAGAGCATCGCCCTGCTGGCTGGGCGTGGCAGCGGTGGCCGTCGAGCCGGGGGTGTCCTGGGACATGGTGAACCTCATCATTCATCGATCTTTGCTGCGCGGTGCACCGGTCCCGGCCCTTGCCCGGACGCACGGTATCGGCCATACAGAGCCGGCCACGTGGCGGAGGGCAACGGCCCGTCGCGGATACACCGCAAAGAGCTGTTCCGAAACCAGACTAGCGCCTCCGGCATCCGCGCGTGGGCCGCGTCACATCGGGAGCCGTGAGCGGTGCCCATTTAGCGGTGAATGGTTCTTTGGGGGAGCTGTGCGGCTTCTGTGAGCACGCCGCGCCGCGGCCAGTCAGCTAGTGAAGCACCCTCCACTTGACTAGGCTGAGATGGACTCGTGACAGTGGCCGGGGGCAGCCAGACCGCTTGCGGTCAGGCTCCGGCCGTAGGGCGGAATCACGCAACGGACGCCAGTCCGGGGTGCCGCCACGCTAAGGAGAACAGAATGAATCAGCAAAGCCATGGCCAGCCGGGCCCGGCCCGGCAGGACGCAGCCCAGCCTGGCCACGGTCAGGGACCGCTCGGTGCCGGACCGTCCGGTATCGGACCGTCCGGGCGGCAGGACGCGCACAACGCTGCGCCGAACTTCATGAAGCAGCAGGGTGTGCGGAATGAAGCCGTAGCCGGACCTTTCACTGTCCGCGACCTGACCGTATTCGCGGCCACGCTGGTCCTCTTTGTCGCATCCTTGATTCCGATGTTCGCTGTGCGCTACAACCTGTGGAACCTCGGGAGCCTGTTCTTCCTGGGGCTTGGCGTGGTGCTGCCGCTCATCGTTGCCGCACTGTTTGTGGCCCGCCGGCTCGCCCCCGACACGAAGGTCCGCATCGGGTCCCTCTCTGTTGACCAGTTCGGTTCCGTGGTGGCCTCGTTCGCCGTCGGCTTTTTCTTCCTGTCCGTTGCCGGCGCCTACACGCCCAGCCTGCTGGTGGCCCTGATCGGTGCCCTTGTGCTGCTGGCCGCCACCGTGCTGGCCCGGTACATCCCGTTCTTTGCCGGGGACTTCCTGGACCGCGCCGAGGTGCCGGCCCACGTCATGGCCCGCGACTCGGCCGTTCCGGTGCGCAAGCCCAGGGCTCCCAAGGAGCCGAAGCCCGCTGCTGCCAAGCCGGGCAATTCTTCCCCCGCCTCTCCCTTCGGCGCGGCCCCCGCGGGTTCTGAGGCCCGCGGTCCTGTTTCTTCGGGCCATGTTTCCCATGGCGCGACCGCCGTCGGACAGCCGGGGCAGGGTGCCGCCCAGACCGGGACCGGCGCCGTAATTCCCGGCGCCACGGCCCCCATTGCCGGAGCAGCCGGTGCGGCACCTGCCGCCGGTGCCTGGCCCGCCGCCAATGCGGCCAGCAGCGCCGCGGCATCCCCGGAAACGGGACCGGCCGCCGTCGTGCCTTCCGGGAACGCCCGGGACGGCGCCGCGCACGCGGGCGCCGCGGAAACCGGCGCCGCGCCATCCGTAGATGCCGGTGCCGCGGCCCCGCAGGACGTTCCGGAAGCCGAACAGACCCAGCCGGACGGCACGCCGGTCTCGGCGACGTCCGGCGCACCAGCCGGTGCGCAAGGCCCGGCAGCAGAAGGCGCAACGCCTGCGGCGGCATCGGCCGGGGCGCCTGCCGATGCCTCTGTGCGGGAAGCCGAGGCCGCGCGCGCGGCATCCGCCACACCCGCCACCGCCGTCCACCCCAGGGTAGACGTGCCGGAACAGGCGAGGTCGCAGGAACCGATCGGTGCCACGGTGGACCCCGCGAGCCGGCCGGAGGAGTCCGAGCAGGAGCAGGTGCATGAGGCCTTCTGGTTCGCCGTGGCCCAGCACCGCACGGCAGTCGACGAGCGCACGGGTGCGCCGCTGTTCGGTATTGAGCCCGGCGGCTGGGTCCTGGCCCTCGAGGACCGCGGGGACGAGTTCCTGGTGCAGCACACGGACGGCCGGGTGGGCGTCCTGCGCGACCTCAGCAACATCGAGCGCGGCTAGCGGCCACCGTGGCCGATTCCGCTTCGCACCGGCGCGGCACGCCGGGCGGCTCCCCGGTGGATCCCGCTCGCTCCGGTGAGTCGCCCCTTGCCCTGAAGCGGCGGGCACGCCGGATCAACCGGGCCCTCGCCGAGCAGTACCCTTACGCGCACGCCGAGCTCGATTTCCGGAACCCCTTCGAGCTCCTCGTGGCCACGGTGCTCTCGGCGCAGACCACGGACGTGACCGTCAACCTGATCACGCCGCTGCTATTCTCCCGCTACCCGGACGCCCGCGCCATGGCGGAAGCGGACACAGCAGAGCTGGAAGCCATCATCAAGCCGACGGGGTTTTTCCGGGCCAAGTCCCGGAACCTCCTCGCGCTGGCCAACAAGGTGGTGGACGAGTTCGACGGCGTAGTCCCAGGCCGGCTGGAAGATCTGGTGACGCTTCCCGGCGTCGGGCGGAAAACCGCGAACGTGGTGCTGGGCAATGCCTTTGGCATTCCCGGCATCACGGTGGACACCCACTTCGGGCGCCTGGCGCGGCGCTTCGGATGGACGGAGTCGGACGACCCCGTCCGGATCGAGTCGGACGTGGCGGAGCTGTTTGAGCCCAGGGACTGGACCATGCTGTCCCACCGCGTGGTGTTTCACGGCCGGCGGGTGTGCCATTCCCGCAAACCCGCCTGCGGTGCCTGCGCCGTGGCTAACTGGTGCCCCAGCTTCGGCTCAGGCGAGACGGATCCGGCCAAGGCGGCGAAGCTGCTGAAGTACGAGCTCGCACCCGGCAACGAGGAGCTGCTGGCGAAGCTGCTGGCCGAGACGCACCGTGCGGCCGAGATCCGGATGGAATCGCAACGGAGGACGCCGTGACGGCCCGCCAGGACCTGGTGGACCTGGTCGAGTCAATCCGTGCGGGAACCGGCCCTGCCCGCAACCCGTACTGGCGCAAGCTGACAGTTGACGAGTCCGTCGCACGCAAAGCGGCTGTCCTGATCCTCTTCGGTGCTTTGGACGATGTGCCCGCGGCGTCCGGCAAACCGCTGGCAGCTGCAGACCTGGACGTTCTGCTGTTGGAACGCGCCCATACTTTGGACGACCATCCCGGCCAGGTGGCCTTCCCCGGCGGTGGCATCCACACGGGCGAGACCCCGGTGGAGGCTGCACTGCGGGAAGCGGAGGAGGAGACCGGGCTGGACCCTTCCGGCGTCGACGTGCTCGGTGCCCTGCCGGAACTGGCCCTGCCGCGCGGAAACTTCCTGGTGACCCCTGTCCTGGCCTGGTGGGCGGCGCCGTCGCCGGTCCGGGTGGTGGACTACGGCGAGTCCGCCCAGGTTTTCCGGGTTCCGGTCCGTGACCTGCTGGACCCGGAGAACCGGGCAATGGCGGCCGTGACCCGCATGGACCAGACGTTCCAGAGCCCGGCGTTCACGGTCAACAACCTGGTGGTCTGGGGCTTTACGGGCATGATCCTGAACGAACTGTTCGACCAGCTGGCCTGGGCGGTCCCGTGGGACCGGACCAGGCTCCATCCGCTGGACCTCTAGGTGCCTGGCGTCAGTGCTGCGATTTCCGCAGATCCACTACCAAGCCGGTGGCGGCGTTTTCGCGCAAGGCGTTGATGCCGGCCACTACTCCTGAAACGCTCTTGAACCGCGGCGACTCTGCCACGATGTTTCCGTCCCCATCCATGAGCCGGAACTTGTAAGACTGGTCGCTGTCCTGGTGCACTTCAAATTTGCCCGCCATTGGCGTGGAAACCCCCTGCTGATGCTTCGTCGCACATGCCGGGCCAACTCATTGCCACTGCCCGGCCACCACTGACCCTAGTGGTCCATGCCACACGAAGCGAACTACTGGCGGGTAAGTTACCGAATGCAACCGTGCAAGGCGCATGTGGCGGATGTGACTTTTGTTTCCCGCAGCTACGGGCTATCGTCTGCCCCCAAACAGGCGCCAGGCGTGCCGAGCGGACGCCGTCGCGGGGCACTTTGGAGGTCCCGCCGTCGTAATTACGACGGCGGGAGGCGTGCCAGGCGCCAAAGTGCCCCATTCCGGTCGGGCCGGGAGACGGGTCAGTGGCGGCCGGGGGCCTACTTGGCGTTGTCGTAGGAATCGACGACGGAGACGCTCACCGGGAATTCGACCGGAATGGGGCCGAAAAGCAGCTCCTTGGCGGCGTTGGCCGCCTCCTCGATCGCGCGGATGCAGACGTCCACGGCGGAAGTGGGGGCGTGGACCATCACCTCGTCATGCAGGAAAAACACGAGTTCCCCGCGTGCCGAACCCTCGGCACGCATGGCGCGCAGCCGCCGTCGCAGTTCAGCCAGCCAGCAGGCGGCCCAGTCCGCAGCCGAACCCTGGACAACAAAGTTGCGGGTGAAGCGCCCGCGGGAACGGGCGATGGCGTCCGCCCGGCGCTGCTCCTCGGCGGACGTCGACCGCTGGCTGCGGAACCACCGTTCCGATGGCGGCGGGCTGCTGCGCCCCAGCCGCGACGTCACCGTCCGGCCGGCTTCGCCCTCGCGGGCCGCACGCTCGACAAAGCCCACCGCCCGCGGATAGATCCTCGCCAGCTGCGGCATCAGGCGACCGGCCTCGCCCGAGGTGGCACCGTACATGGCGCCGAGCAGGGCCATTTTTGCCTTGCCGCGGTCGCCGCCGAATCCCTTGGCGGCGATCCCGGCATAGAGATCCTGGTCCCGTGCGGCCTCGGCCATGGCTGAATCCTGCGCGAGGGCGGCGAGAACGCGGGGTTCCAGCTGGGATGCGTCAGCAACGATGAGCTTGTGCCCCGGGTCGGCGTGCACGGCACCGCGGACCTGCCGCGGGATCTGCAGTGCCCCGCCGCCGCGTGACGCCCAGCGGCCCGATACCACTCCGCCCACCACGTATTCGGGCCGGAACCTGCCGTTCCGCACCCACGCGTCCAGCCACACCCAGCCGTTGGCGGTGTGCAGCCGCGACAGTTTCTTATACGCCAGCAGGGGTGGGATGGCCGGGTGGCTGGACCCCTTGAGCTCCCACTGCCGTGTCGACTTCACCTCGATGCCGTTGCGGTGCAGCGCCCGCATCAGCTCCTGCGGGGAGTCCGGATTCAGGGCCGGCGCGTTCAGCAGGCCCCGGAGCTCGGTGTTCAGGGCCTCCAGTTTGGCGGGGCGGTGGCCGAGCGGCGGCCGTGGTCCCAGATGCTCGGCCAGGATCTGCTCGTGCAGCTCCTCGCGCCAAGGCACGCCGGCGTGCTGCATCTCGGCCGCCACCAGGGCGCTGGCGGATTCGGCGGCGAGGAGGAGCTGGAGCCGCTGCCTGCGGGTGCCGTCAGCCTCGGCTGGTCCTCCTGCCGCGGAGGCTGCCGGCGCTGATCCGGCGGCGGCCAGGGCTTCCTGCTGGGCAGCGAACTCGGCGCGGAGCTCGGCCAGGGTCTGCCGCGGTTCGGTCGCCGCGCCGGGATCGTCGAAGAGTGCGCCCTGGTCGGCAGGCGGAGGGGGTGGCTGAAGCAGGCGCGGTGGCTGCAGTTCGTCGTCCTGCGTGAGTTTTTCGGCGGTCCTGGCGTACGGGGTGTGGGCCGTGAATTCGGAATGGGCCAGGATGGCACCGCACAGCGAAAGGTCGTAGCAGCGCTCGACGTCGACGCCCGCGGCCAGCAGTCCCGGGTACCAGTCCTGGGTGCGGTGCCAGATCCAGCGCGGGCGCCGCTTTTCGAGTTCGCGGACGACGGCGGCCAGCCCCGTTCCGCTGCCGAGTGCGGCGTCCGCTCCGGTCCGGGACGCGCTGACGATCCGAGGCCGCGGATTGGCCGGGGAGGGGAGCCCCGCCGCGGTGAGCTCCTGGATGGCTGCGCCGTCGGAATGGGCGGCGAGCAGCAGATACATATGTCCAATTCTGCCCTGTCACCGCGTTTGCCCTGTCACTGCGTTCTACGCTGTCACCGCGCGGCTCGGCGCGGCGGCCAGGGCTGCTGTCCTCCACAGCGGACCGGGCTCCTTTTGTGGGCCGGGCCTTCTTTTGCAGGCAGGTGACCGGCGGTTTTCCACATAGGGATATTCGCCGCTGACGCTGGGCCGCTCCGCTGGGCAGAGTTGCTGCATGAGCAGGCAACACGCCCGGAACCGGCGAATTCCATCAGACCCGGATAACACGCTGCCGGATGGTGCCGTGCCAGAGGCTGCGCCGGCAGCTCCGGCAATGCAACTGACTGGTCCGGAACCGGGAACCTGGCTCCCCGATGACGGCGGGGACGTCCTGCTCGTCACCGGCTTTGAATTCCTGCGGGGCGAGGTGGAACGGATTGTCGCGGCCGCCGGCGGAAGGCTCCGGGTGGTGGACGACGTTGCAGAGGCCGCCCCGTTCTGGGATTCCGCCGCCGATGTCCTGGTCGGCAGTGACGTCCGTGAACTGCCGCCCCGGCGCCGTGCCCCCGCCGTTCTTGTAGGCCTCAGCGGGGAAGGGGACACACTCTGGCACCTTGGCGCCGCCTTGGGTGCGCAGCGCGTCGCCGTTCTTCCCGACGCCGCGGCCTGGCTGGCGGAGTACCTGAGCCGCTCTCGGTCTCCGGAGGCAGGCGGGCTGGTGCTGGGAGTCACCGGCGGCTGCGGAGGCGCGGGCGCCACCACGGCAGCTGCCTGGCTCGCGCAGGCCGCGGCTGAACTCGGTGCAAGGGTACTGCTCGTGGACGCGGACCCCTGGGGCGGTGGCCTCGAGCTGGCCCTGGCGGCGGAAGAATCACCGGGCCTGCGCTGGCCGGATTTGGCCGATGCCAGCGGCAGCATTGATCCACAGCAGCTCGCGGATGCCTTGCCCGTCGCCGGCGGGTTTTCGTTTCTGTCGTGGCCCGGAAGCAGGGAACGGCCGCCCCTCGTGGATCCGGTCACGGTGGGTGGAGTCCTCGACGCCGCACGGCGGGGATATGAGGTGGTCATTGTCGATATCGGCCGTAGCGCCGAGCCGTTGCGGACTTTTGCCTGGGACTGTGACCGCCTCCTGGTTGTGGTGCCCGCGCAGCTGAAGGCTGCCGTTGCCGCGGCGAGGCTGCTGCAGGAGCTGCCGCCGGTCGAATCGGCACTGGTCATCAGGGGAAAGGCCGGAGTCGCGCTGGACGCCGCGCTGGTTGCTGAATCCGTAGGGCTTCCCCTGCACGGGGTGATGCCCGAGGTGCGGGGCACAGCAGCCGCCACCGAGCTGGGCCGTCTGCTCGACCAGGGCAGGCGGAAGACGGTCCGGCGTTTCGCGTCCTCGGTGCTGGGCCTCCTCGCCGGCGATGTGCAGGGCGGGGACCCACGGTGAGTGCCCATCTGGGAGGGCCAGGTGCCGGTGCGCGTGGAGACAGTGCCGGCGCCCGGACTGCATCGGGCTTTCCCGCAGCACCAGCTTCCCGAGCCGCGCTCGGGGAGACGGCGGGCCGGCGGCGTGCGGCGCGGGTCCTGGACGCAGGGCTTCTTGAGACTGTCCGCGACTCGGTGATGGCGGAAGCCGGGCCGGTGACGCCGTCGCGGGTGGCGGCCGCGGTGCAGGCGACCGGAAAGCTGCTGGGAACAGCCGGTTCGCTCGCCGCCGCGGAACGGATCAGTGCCGAACTCAATGGCCTCGGGCCGCTGCAGCAGCTTGTCCGGGACCCCTCGGTCACGGACGTCTTCGTAAATGCCCCCGACTCCGTGTGGCTGGACCGGGGCCGCGGCATCGAACGGACCTCCGTGACCTTCGCGGGGGAGACCCAGCTCAGGGCCCTTGCCGCCAGGCTCGTGGCATCCGGCGGACGGCGGCTGGACGACGGGTCGCCCTGCGTGGACGTGCGGCTGGAGGGCGGCTACCGGGTCCACGCCGTGCTGCCTCCCATCTCTGCTGCGGGCACGCTGCTGAGCATCCGGATCCGCAGGGAACAGGTCTTCTCCATGGACGAGCTCCGGGACGGCGGCATGTTCGGGCCCCTGGTTCAGCGCGTACTGCAGCGCATGGTGGAGCAGCGGCTGAGTTTCCTGGTCAGCGGAGCCACCGGCTCGGGAAAGACCACCCTCCTGTCCACACTGCTCGGGCTCTGCCATCCGGGGGAGCGGCTGGTCCTGATCGAGGATGCCTCGGAGCTCAATCCGGTGCACCCGCATGTGGTCTCGCTGGAGTCGCGGCACGGGAACCTCGAAGGTGGCGGCGCCGTGGACCTCGGTGAGCTGGTTCGCCAGGCACTGAGAATGCGGCCAGACCGGCTGATTGTGGGGGAGTGCCGGGGCGCCGAGGTGCGCGAACTGCTGACGGCCATGAACACGGGCCACACCGGAGGCGGCGGCACCATCCACGCAAACACGGCAGGTGCCGTCCCGGCGCGGCTCACGGCCTTGGGAGCACTGGCCGGACTGGGGCAGGACGCGGTCCGCCTGCAGGTGGCCAGTGCTCTGGATGTGGTGGTGCACGTGGCCCGGGCGAGGCACGGCCGCTACGTCGCGTGCATAGGCATCCTGACTGAGCAGTCGGGCGGCCTGGATGTCGCTGTCGCCTTGGACATCTCAACCGGCACACCTGTCCCCGGGCCGGCGTGGGAATTCCTTGCCCGGCGGCTGGCCCTCGATCCCGGTCTAGTCCTGTCCCCGGCTACCGTGTCCGGGGCCGGCACTGTTCCCGACGCCGGCGCTGTACCCGAAGCAGGCGCTGGCCACCACGGAGCCCGCAAGGCATCGGCATGACCGCGGCCCTGGTTGGTGCGCTGGTGCTTGCCGCGTGGCTGATCGCGAGCCCCGCACGCGGACCGCTTCGGCGTGCACGCAGAGCCCTCGGCGGGACCGGCACAGGCACCGGCCGCGTCCGGCGCTCCGGCCGGCCCGTCACAACCGGCCGGAGCGGACTTGGCCTCACACGGGGCCGAAGCAAAGAGGCCTTCGTTTCCCTCACGGTCGTGGTCCAGCAGTTGGCCGCCCTGCTCAAGGGCGGCCGGGCGCCTTCCCGGCTGTGGGACGAAATGTGGCAGCTGTACGTGGAGCACGCTTCCTTGGATGACGGCGTGCGCCGGCCAGGGCTCAGCCCCGGATCGGCGGCTGTCCTGTCCGCTGCCCGGGGAGCAGCCCTGCGGGGAGCCCCGGTATCCGAGGCAATACGGTCGGCATGTTCGCCCTCGCGTCATGGACCCGGCGGGCGTGAGCCTCGGATCTGGGGTGAACTGGCGGCCTGTTTCGAGATAGCGGCGGCCAGCGGTTGTCCGCTGGCCGACATCCTGACCCGCTTTGCGGCGCAGTTGGAGGTTGAGGATGACGCCGAAGCCGCCCGGCAGACGGCGCTCGCCGGTCCCAAGGCGACGGTTTCGCTGCTGACCTGGCTCCCGCTGCTTGGACTGGGACTGGGTGTCTGCCTGGGCGTGGACCCGCTGGCCATGCTGCTGGGCACGCCGTTCGGAGTGGCGGCGCTGGTTGCTGGCATCGGGCTGACTATTGCCGGCCGGGTCTGGTCCGCAAGGCTCGTGCGGGCAGCGGCCGGAGCGGCTGCGCCGTGACTGCCCGCCAGCCAGGCTGTCCCTGCTTATCGGCCAGCCCCTGCTTAACTCGCCGCACCTGCTTTGCCGGCCACCCGGAGTCAGCTGGAGCAGGCCAATGAACGGCCCCGTTCTGGCGGCTGCCTTCGTCTCGCTGGCGCTGGCCGCGGCCGCATGCTTCGCCTTGGGAGGAACCGCCCACGTCAGATCAGGGCTCCTCCGCCGAAGCGGACTGGCGGCGGGAAACGGGATGGCGGATGGGGAGCCCTGCACGCAGGAACTGGCTGGGCATTTACCGGGGTTGCGGGACACCGCCATGATGCTTGAGCTGATTGCCGCCATGCTCCATGCCGGTGCCGGCATCGGCCGGGCCCTTGAACTGGTGGCCGCTGTGGCGTCACCCGAGTACGGTCGCGCGCTGCGGCCTGTTGTGGGTGCCATGGCCATAGGTGCCGACTGGGAGACGGCCTGGCGGAGTTCAGACGTGCGCTCGCCGGAAATACTGGCGCTGCGGGACGCCCTGGGCTTCGCGGCACTGACGGGTGCACCGTCGTCGACCATCCTTTATGCACAGGCGGCAAGGATGAGGCGGGAACGCTTCCGGGCGGCGGAGAAACGTGCTGCTTCGCTCGGGGTCAAGCTGGTGGTGCCGCTGGGACTCTGTTCGCTGCCGGCCTTCATCTGCCTGGGAGTCGTTCCCGTCCTGCTTGCCCTGGTTCCTTCGGGCGGCTGACCTTCTTCGGGTGGCTGAGCACCTTCAATGGCATGTTCCCGGTCCTCGCGGGGCGGGGGTCCCGCATTCCCATGCTTCGGGCGTCCGGGGGACGTTCGCGCACTGCTCCTGTCACCGCCAGGTCTGGTTTCCGCTGTCCTGCCGGCGTGAAGTGGCCAGCAACTACCCACTGGAACGGGTATGTCCCGCCGGAAGTTTTCCGTGCCGCCACGCATAGCCGCGGCTCCCTGCACTCCGCCGGCGTTCTCGCTCTCGCCCGCTGGGGCCCCGCCCGTGCCGCCGCACGGCCCTGGCTATCGCCGTCCAAGTACGGCACTTTCCCTCCACAGGCCTCCGCTCCGGCTGCTTTTCCACTTACGGAAGGTCAGGCCTTACCGGACCGGGCGGCGGACGGGAGAGTCGGATGCACCGGCAGTCCGCCGGACCAAGGAAAGGAAAATTCATGTCCCTCAACCACCAAACCCGGGGTGAAGCCGCCCGGCCCTTGCCCCAGGGTTCCACCGAAGCCGATGTGCTGGAGATCTATCCGGGTGCCAGCATGGCGCCACGGGTGAAGCCACGGCTGCGCACGCGCCTCATGGGTTCGGAAGCCGGCATGGCGACCGCGGAATATGCCATTGCCACGCTGGCGGCGGTGGGCTTTGCCGGGCTGCTGGTGTTCATCCTGCGAAGCGATGAAGTTCGTGGCTTCCTCCTCAACCTGATCCGTACGGCGCTGGCCCTGCCGTGAAACCCGCTCCGCAGATCCTGCCGGCGGCCGGACACCAGTCCGGGCGCGAGCACGGGACGCTTTCCGAGGACGCCGGCAGCCGCGGTCAGGGGAAGGACCGCGGTGCCGAGAGCCACTCCGGAAACAGCGGCGGAGCCGTGACTGCCGAATTCGCGGTGGCCCTTCCGGCGGTCCTGCTGCTTCTGGCGATGCTGCTGGCGGGGTCTGCGGCGGGGATCACCCAACTACGGCTCGAGGAGGCGGCCCGGGCCGGTGCCAGGGCACTTGCCAGGGGTGAGGACCCCTCCGCCGTCGACAGTATCGTCCGCAAGCTGGCCGGGCCGTCGGCCTCGTCGGCAGTGGTGCCCGGCGGGGAATGGACGAGCGTCACGGTGTCGGACCGGCCCGCAGGACCGTTGGGACGCATGGTTCCGTGGACGCTAACAGCCAGGGCAGAGGCCCGCAGCGAAACGGCATCGGCGATGCAATCCCCGGGAACGGCGGTGGCAGGGACCGGCCCTTTCGGGCCTGGACAGCAGGTGGCACCGGCCGGGCAGGGACGCGGCACCGGTACCGGGTGGCTCCTGTGAGCTGGCGGCGGAACCAGCATTTCGGCCGGCGGGGGAACCCCGAGTCCGGTGTCCAATCCGAACGCGGATCGGGCACTGTGCTGGCTGCGGGGCTCGGCATGGTGGTTGTCCTGATCATGGGACTGCTCCTCCTGCTGGCCCAGGCGTCGGCAGCCGCGTCCCGGGCGGCCGCAGCGGCCGACCTCGCCGCGCTGGCCGCCGCCGACGCGCTGCGCGGGGTGACGGCCGGGGAGCCCTGCCTCGTGGCAGCCGCCGTCGCTGCCCGCCACAAAGCGTCACTCATCAGCTGCACCGCGGGAGGCGACCAATCCATCGAAGTCAGCACGGAACTGCCCGCGGGGCCCCTCCTCGGCGCCGCCACCGGCCGGGCCAGGGCCGGACCCCCACCCTGAGACTAGAGGGGATCCAAATCCGGACCCCCACCCTGAGACTAGACGGGATCCAAATGAGGCGGCCTAAGCCGCCACGGGCTGCACCTAGACCGCATGCGGTGCAGGCGCGCCAGCCCGGGCATCCTCCGGCGCCAGGGCGTCCCGGGCATCCTTCAGCAACACGTCGATCAGCGTGACGGCGGCATCCTTGTCCAGCGGGTTGTTCTTGTTGCCGCACTTTGGTGACTGGACGCAGGAGGGGCAGCCCGATTCGCACTCGCAGGCCTCGATTGCATCCCTCGTGGCCGTGAGCCACGCCTTCGCTTTTTCGAAGCCCCGTTCGGCAAACCCGGCACCGCCGGGGTGGCCGTCGTAGACGAAAATCGTCGGGACGCCGGTGTCGGCATGGACCGCGGTCGAGACCCCGCCGATGTCCCAGCGGTCACTGGAGGCAACCAGCGGCAGCAGCCCGATGGCAGCGTGCTCGGCTGCGTGGAGGGCGCCGGGGAACTGCGCTTCAATCAGGCCGGCGCCTGTGAGTGACCTGTTCTCGACCTCAAACCACACGGCCTTCGTAAACAGGTCCCGGGCCCCCAGGTCCAGGGGTTCCTCGCCCAGGACTTCATTGGAAATCAGGGCCTTGCGCTGAAAGGAGACCACTTGCGTTGTGACCTTGACGTCGCCGAAATGCACGGCCACATCGCCCCACTGTGCCGTCCGCTGGGTCTCGAGGACCTCGATCTGAGTGATGTCCCGCGCCGTCGTGTAGTAGTCGGGATTGGCTCGGCGCACCACCACGCAGTGATCATCCTCATTCAGGTCCTCCACCACGTAGCTGTCACCCTGATGGACGTACACGGCTCCCGTGTGTGCCTGGTAATGGGTCTGCGGCGAATCCATTGTTCCGAGCAGTGAACCGGTGTCGGCGTTCACGATGCTCACCGGCCCGCCGCCGTCGGCGCGCAGATTCACCATGGCCGCCGCGCTCTGCGGATGGGTCCAGAACCAGCCGGCCGGTCGCCGCCGCAGGTAGCCCTGGGCCACCAGCTGACCGAGGAGTTTCTCCGCGGTGGCACCGAACAGGGGCAGTTCGGCCACGCCGAGCGGTAGCTCAGCGGCCGCGGCGCAGAGGTGCGGGCCCAGGACGTAGGGGTTTGACGGGTCAAATACCGTCGCTTCAACGGACACGTCGAAGATGGCTTCAGGATGGTTGACCAGGTAGGTGTCCAGGGGGTCGTCGCTGGCCACGAAGGCGGCGATGGCGTCCTGTCCGGCGCGGCCTGCGCGGCCGATCTGCTGGAACAGTGATGCCCTGGTGCCGGGCCAGCCAGCCACCAGGACCGCGTCGAGTCCCGAAACGTCGATGCCCAGTTCGAGTGCCGAAGTGCTGGAAATTCCCAGCAATTGGCCTGTCCGCAGTGCCCTTTCCAGGGCGCGGCGTTCCTCCGGAAGGTAACCGGAGCGGTAGGCCGCCACGCGTTGCGGCAGGCTGGGGTCGACTTCGTCCAGGAGCCGCTTGGTGATGGAGGAGATGGTTTCGGCGCCGCGCCGGGATTTGATGAACGCGATGGTCCGGATCCGTGCGGAGACGAGGTTTGCGAGAAGGTCCGCAGTCTCGGCCACGGCCGTCCTGCGCTCCTTGGCGCCGTTTTCGCCGCGCACCTCCGTGAGCGCAGGTTCCCAGAACGCCACAGTCGTGGACCCGTGCGGAGAGGAATCTTCCGAAACTCCTTGGACCGGCGCGCCAATAAGCCGGCCAAAGGACTTCTCCGGTTCCGAAGCGGTGGCGGAGGCCGCGATGAACACCGGTCCGGCGGAGCTGCCATCGGCTGCATAGTAGGCACAGATGCGCCGCAGCCGGCGCATCAGGTTGGCCACATGGGAGCCGAAGACGCCCCGGTAGCTGTGCGCCTCGTCCACGATCACGTACCGCAGGCGCCGGAAGAACCCTGCCCACCAGGCGTGGTTCGGGAGGATGCCGAAGTGCAGCATGTCGGGGTTGGCCAGAATGAAGTTCGCGTGGTCGCGGATCCAGCGGCGGGACGCCTGGTCGGTGTCGCCGTCGTATGTTTCGGCCCGGACGGTGGGCAGGTTCAGGGACCGGATCGCTGCGAGCTGGTCGGCGGCCAGCGCCTTGGTGGGGGACAGATACAGTGTCACCGCGCCGTCGTCGTGGATTTTTCCGGGCTCGGACAGGACCCGCAGCTCGGACCGGTGAATCGCGTCCAGTGCCGGCAGCTGGTAGGCCAGGGACTTCCCCGACGCCGTGCCGGTGGCGATTACCACGTGCCCGCCTTCGTGGGCGATATCGGCGGCCCGGATCTGGTGCCGGTAGGGCTGGTGGATGCCGAGCTTGCCGTAGGCGGCGACCAGGTCAGGGTGCGCCCAGGAGGGCCATGGTTCGTGCACGGCCTGGCGCGCCGGGATGGTCCGCACATGCCGGAGCTGCTCCGGGTCCGGGCCACGGCCCAGCAACGGAATCAGCGAGTCATGGGGGTTCACCCCAACATTCTTTCATCCGGGCAGAAATCGCCGGCACAACGCAAGACCCCGGCACAATGCAAGACCCGGAACAGAACAGGACAGTGACCAGCAGGCGTCAGCCGTCCTGGGCCGGAGGGCGACGAAGAACTGCGAGGAAGGGTCAGACCACGGAGAGGTCGGCGCCCTCATCCGAGGCGGAAAGCATCAGCACGTGGCACACCGAGGACCAGCCCAGATGTGAATACAGCTTCTGTCCGTCCAAGGATGCCAAAAGGAGGCCGTCTTCCACATCATGGGAAAACGCCTGCGCCGCCAGCGCCTTCATGATGAAGCTGCCCAACCCCCGGCGTTGGAAGGAGGGTTCAGTCACGATCTTGTCGAACACCGCAGTGCCATTGATGACGATCACGCGGCCGCTCACTGCCAGCGTCTCGCCGGAGCGCACTTCGGCAAAATGGACGCCGTTGGACTCCCACGTTTTCAGGGATAGGTCGTCGTCCGACAGCCACGGGTCCTCAGAGTCCTGGGTCTCCATGTCCACGACCATCATGGTCTGGGACGCCGATGTGGCGTTGAGGTTATGTTGCTCGGCCAGGAGCTTGTATCGTCCCACATCATTGGTGAGGATGGTCAGGATCCGCTTGGGGGCCTCGGCTGTCTTTGCCGCCAGATCCGCGAACTCGGCGTCCGTCGGGTCTGAAGCGAAGTATTCCCAGTCCCCGGTCGTGTCCGCGCGGAGGGCGGCGGGGAACCGTCCCTCGGTCCGGGTCTCGTAGCCCCGGCAGCCAGCCCAACCGGCTACCCAGACTTCAAGCAGATGAGTGATGTCTCCAACCATGGCTTCTGGCGTCATGTGATGAGCGTATTCCAGCGTTGTCATAAGCAACAGAGCCTTGGCGCTTGCTTATGCAATTGTGATAGCGGGCTCTTCCCCGGCCCCGAACCCTGTCCCGGCGCCCACCCAGTACCCTTAAATACGTGGCTTTGAACCGAATCGTGCTCTTTTACGGCTTTACCCCCATCGCAGACCCGGACGCAGTCCGCCTCTGGCAGCGCGCCCTGTGCGAAAAGCTCGGCCTGACCGGGCGCATCCTGATCTCCAAAGACGGCATCAACGCCACCGTCGGCGGCGAGATCGGAGCCGTCAAGCAGTATGTGAAAACCACCCGTGAATACAAGGGCTTCCGCGGCATCGACGTCAAATGGTCCGACGGCGGGGCGGAGGACTTTCCCCGCCTGAGCGTCAAGGTCCGCGATGAGATCGTTTCGTTCGGCGCCCCCGGCGAGCTGAAGGTGGACGAGAACGGCGTCGTCGGGGGCGGGACGCACCTGTTGCCCGAGGAACTCCACGAACTCGTCGAGGCGCGGAAGGCCAGCGGCCAGGACGTCGTGTTCTTCGACGGCCGGAACGCCTTCGAAGCGCAGATCGGCAAGTTCAAGGACGCCGTGGTCCCGGACGTGGCCACCACCCACGACTTCATCACCGAACTCGACTCCGGCAAGTACGACCACCTCAAGGACCAGCCGGTGGTCACCTACTGCACCGGCGGGATCCGCTGTGAGGTGCTGTCCAGCCTCATGGTGAACCGCGGCTTCAAGGAGGTGTACCAGCTCGACGGCGGCATCGTTCGCTACGGGGAGAAGTTCAAGGACCAGGGGCTCTGGGAAGGGTCCCTGTACGTCTTCGACAAGCGCATGCACCTCGAATTCAGCGAGGACGCCAAGACCATCGGCGAGTGCGTCCGGTGCCAGGCGCCCACCAGCAAGTTCGAGAACTGCTCGAACCCCAGCTGCCGCACGCTCACCCTGTACTGCGCCGGGTGCGCGGCCAACCCGGAGACACTGCGCTGCCCTGACGGCTGCGCCGCCTAAGCAGGGTGCCCCGGGCAGGGGAACCGCCTCAGCAAGGCGCGGTTGCGGCCCCTAAGAGCGGGCGCAGCAATGGCGCTAAGAGCGGGCGCAGCAATGGCCCGGCGGTCAGATCCGGCTGATCCGGTACGCGAAATTGGCGTCCGCCCGCGACTCAACCGTCACCCGCAGCACCGAGTCCTTGGACACGTGCACCACATTGACGCGGGACGTGCCGCACCGGAGGCTCAAATCCACCAGGGCGAACTCCGAATCGCGCACGGTGAAAGCCACCCGCCGCTCGCTCCGGCAGGCGAGGGTGAGGGAGTACGTGCCGCCCGGCAGTTGCTTGGTGGACTCGGTCTTGCTGCGGCCCCTGGCAACGCTGCCGTAGCTTGTGTGGAACACCTGTCCCTCGGCGTCGGGCAGGACGTCCTTCGCCCATTCCGTGAGCTCCTCGCCTGACACCGGCTCATTCTCCAGCGGGTCACGCGGCAGCACGGGATCCGTCACCACCGGGGCGGCGTCCGGAAGTTCGCCCCTGCCGTCGTCGTAGCTGTATTCACAGCCGGCCAGGACCGTTGCGACCAGCACACAGAAAAGCACGACGGCGGTTGCCGGCGCCCGCAGCCGACGCATGCGTCGCACCCGCCCCAAAAAACGATGCGCGGAGGCCATCCGCACCGTGGGCATACCCCGACTTTAAGCCCGCCGACGGCACCGGTACAGATGGTAATCGGCCGGCTTAGCGGGCTGGAACCAGATGATAGGCATACAGGAGCGGCGCGTCCACGCTGGAGGCGCTGATCTCCATTCGTCCCGCCTCCGGTACGGTGATCCTCGCCGTTTCCCTGCTGCCATTACAGGCCGCTCCGGCTTCCGTCAGCTCCTTGCCGGCGAGCGTCACCGCGAAGAACGCCTTGCCCCCGCCGTCGCAGGTAACGGTCAGCGTGTAGTCGCCAGACGGGACGCTGGCGGCGGACTGGACGATCCTGTTCCGGTTGAGGATCTTGCCCGCATCCTGCAGCACCGCCTGGCTGTCGGAGGGCAGCGCGGTGGACCGCCACTGGGGGACATCCGCATTCTCGACCGAAACCACGGGGGAGCAGGCTGCGACGGCCAGCATGATGGCCGCGGACGCCGCCGCGGCCAGGGCACGGGGAATCACCCGGGCAGGGGAAATCAGGGAACAACGCACAGGCATGGCTTCAAACTTACCGGGTTGGCGTGCTGCCGGGTTCCCGTCCCCTTTGCCGGCCCCGCTGCGACACCACAAAAGAGACAAGTCTGTCCGCCTCAGCCAGGACCTTGGCGGTGCCTGCGCTTGACGCCAGTACCTGCTCGCCGCGCGACTTCAGGGTTACGGGAATGGCCGTTGGCCTTGCCGTGGTGACGGGCGGTCCGGCAGCTTGGGGGACTTCCGGTCCCGCGGCCTGGTGTCCGGGAACCTGTGGTTCGGGGGCTGTGCGCCGGGCGCTCTCCTCGGACAGGGGCAGCGCGTCGATTTTGGCGCCGCCGATCTTGTCGAGCAGCTCGTAGTCCTCCCCGGTGCACAGGTCACTGGCCGCCAGGTGCCTCAGGGCGACCAGACCCACGACCGCCCTGCTGAAGTCCGGGTCCATGGCGAGGCCGATGGCCCACTGCGTCCGCTTCCACCACTGGTCCCGCCGGTCCGCCTCGCGCCGCTGGGCGAGCGTCCGCCAGGCAATCCAGCCGGCAATGAGCGCGGCCAGCAGCGGGGCGAATGCCGCCGCGTAGCGGAGCCAATCCGGATCGGCCGCCATGGCCTGGGTTCCGAGCATGGCCCAACTGTAGCTGCACGCACCGACAGTGAGGAGGCGCCACACAGGGCTGCGGCGCCGGCGGGGCGGCCGGGAAATAAAGGCGCGGGAAATAGGGGGCGGCCGGGAAATAGACTTGGCCGGTGACTGAACCAACGCTCTTCACCACCGGCAACACTCCCGACGCACCGCGCAGCGACCAGCCAGAGCTTCTGGAGGCGCTGGCCGCGGACCTCCGCGAGGCGGGCTACAACCTCGACGGCGTGGCGGAGCTGCTGGGGGAATCCGCGTACGCCGCCCTGGACCGCGACCAGCTCATCCCGGCGCTCATCGCCACTGAAGCGGCGGCCTCCGGTGACCCGCGCACCGCGGCGCTGGCCGCCGTCGTGCGTTTCTGGCTTTTGGCCGTGCCGCAGGAGCCGGAAGTGCTCGACGCCGCCCTGCCCCGGACCCGTGCGGAAGGCCTGGCGGCACTCGGCCTGGCAAAAATCACGGCGACCCAGGTGACGGCCGAGGCGGACCTGCGGCCCTACGGCTGGGACTCCGGCGGGGACAAGGGCATCGAAATCTGGGTGGCCAGCGACCTGGCTGCGCACCAGCGGCCCGGTGTGCTCAGGCACGACCACGTGCTCGGGATCGGGCAGGCCTCCACCACCCTCGTCCAGTCCACCATCCGGCGGCCTGCCGGCAGGGCGCTGGACCTGGGCACCGGCTGCGGCATCCAGACCTTCCACCTTCTGCAGCACGCCGGCCACGTCACCGCCACCGACATCTCGGCGCGCGCCCTGGCATTCACGCGCTTTAACCTCCTGCTCAATGCCGCGGCGCTGGACATCGATCCGGCGCGGCCCGAAGAGCGCGTGAGCCTGCGGCTCGGATCGCTGCTGGAGCCCGTCGCGGGAGAGGAGTTCGACCTCATCGTGTCCAATCCGCCCTTCGTCATCACACCCCGCACCGCCGGAGAGGCCGCGGCGGACCAGTTCACCTACCGCGACGGCGGCCTGCCGGGGGACGATATCGTGGCGTCGCTCATCCGCTCCCTGCCCGGTGTGCTCGCCCCGGGCGGAACAGCCCAGCTTCTGGGCAACTGGGAGGTTCCGGAGGGCTCGGCCTGGGACGAACGGCCGCAAAACTGGGCCGGTCCGGACACCGACGCGTGGTTTATCCAGCGCGAACAGGTGGGGCCGGAGCAGTACGCCGAGACCTGGCTGCAGGATTCCTCCGAGACCCGCGACCGCCGGCACTACCAGGATGCCTACGCAGCGTACCTGGCGGACTTCGCGTCACGGAACGTGGGCGGGATCGGTTTTGGCATGGTCTTCCTGCGCCGCCCGGCGGGTGCGCGGCGCATCCACCGGTTCGAGGAGATCACCTACCCGATCGAACAGCCGATCGGCCCGCACCTCGGGGCGGCCGTGGAGCGGGCGGACTGGCTGGCGGAGCATGACGTGTCCGCCGCCCATCTGCTCGTGGCCGAGGACGTCACCGAGGAGCGCCACCAGCGCCCCGGCGCCGAACACCCCGGCGTCATCCTGCTCCGCCAGGGCGCAGGTCTGCGCCGAACCAACCTGCTGAGCACCGAACTGGCCGGCTTTGTCTCCGCGTGCGACGGCGACCTGACCGCCGGGCAGATCATCGGCGCCCTTGAGGCGCTGCTGGGCGGGACGGAGGGGTTCGACGGCGATGCTTTCCGCGGCGGCCTGCTCACCGAAGTGGCCAACCTGGTCCGCGACGGTTTCCTCCTGCCCGCTTCGCAGGACTGACCCAGGCACCGAACCGAAGCGCGAACGGACAGTTGTGGCCCCAAATCCCTGCGGATCCGGGGCCACAACTGTACGTTCGCGCTGATGCTGTTAGGGAGTCAGTTGATGTGGGCGTGCTTCATTCCGGGAGCGGGAACGTCCAGGGTGAAGCCACACATGCAGCGGTAGGTGACGGCGTCGGCGGCGCCCACGGTCTTCATCGAGCGGATCAGGCGCTGGCCGTCCACCCGGATGGCCATTTCCAAGGAGAATTCCTGGTCCAGCCGCTTCATGGGCCGCCGGCAGTGCCGCGGAGTTCCCATAGCCGCCAGCAGGGAGCCGTCAAGGTCTGCGTCCGTTTCCAGGCTGGCGTCCGTCACTTGGCCGGCGGGCTGGGCTGCCGGCATCAAGGCGTCTTCGTCGAGGGTAATCATGGTCTTCCTTTGGGCTTTTCACGGAACCGCCAACATTGGCGGCCCCGCCGCGAAACTGCTTGCGGGAGGTCTGTTTACGGAAGTAAGCAAAGCATGCTTAGTATTTCCGAAGCAAGCCGGCCCGGCGGGAACGGGGGATCTCAAAGACTTCTTTCAGAGCCCGTGGGCGGCTGCGTAGACTGAAGAAATGACTTCAGAATGGCCGCCGCCGGAGCCTGGATCCAGCGCCGCGCCGGGGCGCAAGAGCCGGCCGGAGAAGAAGGTGGAAATCACCGATCCCAAGGCGATCCGGGCCCTGGCCCATGCCGCCCGGCTGGAGGTCATCTCCGAGCTGTACTCCACGCAGGCCAGCCGGACCGCCACCGAACTCGCGCAGCAGACAGGGCTGACGCCCAGTGCGATGAGCTACCACCTGCGGGCGTTGCAGAAGTGGGGCATCGTGGTCGCGGCCGAGGCGTCTGCCGATGCCCGGGAACGCCGGTGGAAGGCCGCGGGCACGGATTTCGCGATTAACTCGGGCGGGGCGGTGGCGGGCCCGGACTTTGCCGTCATCGACATCGAACTGGATGCGTTCCGCCGCCGCGCCAGCGCGTACGCCAGGGTGCGCGACGAGCAGCGGCGGCGCGGCGAGGACGCGGATCCGCCATCCGCTGTTCTGCTCGCCAGCAACCTGCTCTATCTCACGGCCGACCAGCGCGCCGAGCTTACGGAAAAGGTCTTTGAACTGCTTCGGGGCTACGAGCTGGAGGATCCCAGCCGCATTCCGCCGGGTGCCGAGCGGATCGCCACCATGTGGTCCATGATTCCGGATGACCGCACCCTGCCGGGCAGCCGGCAGTCCCAGCCGTGACCGGGGCCACCGATTTCCACATGACAGCGCAGGATTCTGCAAAATATGGTGAACTAGGCCAATATGGGCTGATCTGCCCGAGCAATCTTTTTCTGTAGGAGCACTGTGCCAAGCAAGGCCAAAACCGGCAAGAAACTCGTGATTGTGGAGTCTCCGGCCAAGAGCAAGACCATCGCCAAGTACCTGGGCGAGGGCTTCATCGTTGAGGCCTCCATCGGTCACATCCGCGACCTGCCGCAGCCGTCCGAGCTCCCCGCGGACCTGAAGAAAACCTCCCTGGGCAAGTTCGCCGTCGACGTCGAAAACGACTTCAAGCCCTACTATGTCGTCTCCCCGGACAAGAAGAAAAAGGTGGCCGAGCTCAAGGCCCAGCTCAAGGACGCCGACGCTCTCTACCTCGCAACCGATGGGGACCGCGAGGGCGAAGCCATCGCGTGGCACCTCCTGGAGGTCCTGAAACCCAAGGTTCCCGTGTACCGGATGACCTTCGGCGAAATCACCAAGGAAGCCATCCACCGGGCCATGGACAACCTGCGCGACGTCGACGCCGCGCTGGTGGACGCCCAGGAAACCCGCCGCATCCTGGACCGCCTGTACGGGTACGAGATCTCCCCGGTGCTGTGGCGCAAGGTGGCGCGCGGGCTGTCCGCCGGCCGCGTCCAGTCAGTGGTTACGCGCATGGTGGTGGACCGCGAACGGGAGCGCATGGCGTTCAAGGCCGCGTCCTACTGGGACCTGACCGGGCAGTTCGGGGCCGATGCCGGCTCCTTCAAAGCGAAGCTCGCCGCCGTTGACGGCGCCAAGGTCGCCACTGGCCGGGACTTTAACGACGACGGCGAACTCACCTCGCGCAATGTGGCGCACCTGAACGAGGAACTCGCCACCTCCCTGGCCGCCGCCCTGCAGGACGCCGATTTCCGTGTCCGCGCGGTGGACACCAAGCCGTACACGCGCCGTCCCGCCGCGCCGTTCACCACCTCCACGCTGCAGCAGGAGGCCGGCCGCAAGCTGCGGTTCTCGTCCAAGAGCACCATGCAGATCGCCCAGCGGCTGTACGAGAACGGCTACATCACCTATATGCGTACGGACTCCTCGGCGCTGAGCGACGAGGCCGTCACGGCCGCCCGCCGCCAGGCTTCCGAGCTGTACGGCCCCGAATACGTTCCGCAGTCGCCGCGCGTCTACACCAGCAAGGCCGCCAATGCGCAGGAAGCCCACGAGGCCATCCGTCCCGCCGGTGACTCCTTCCGCACCCCGGCACAGGTTGCCCAGCAGCTCAGCGGCGACGAGTTCCGCCTGTATGAGCTGATCTGGAAGCGCACCGTCGCCTCGCAGATGGCAGACGCCAAGGGCTCCACAGCCACTATCCGGCTCGGCGCGGTAGCCTCCGACGGCCGCGACGCCGAATTCTCCGCCTCCGGCACGGTCATCACGTTCCCCGGCTTCCTGGCCGCCTACGAGGAAGGCAAGGACGAAAGCCGCGGCGACGACGACTCGGATGAGGCCCGCCGCCTGCCGAACGTTGCCAAGGGTGACGGCCTGACCGCCTCGGAGATTGTCGCCGTCGGCCATGAGACCTCGCCGCCGCCGCGCTACACGGAAGCGTCCCTGACCGCCGAACTGGAAAAGAAGGGCATCGGACGCCCGTCCACCTACGCCTCCACGATCTCCACCATCCAGGACCGCGGCTACGTGCGGAAGCAGGGTTCGGCCCTGGTGCCGAGCTGGATCGCCTTCTCCGTGGTGCGGCTCCTCGAACAGCACTTCACGGACTACGTGGACTACGAGTTCACGGCCGACATGGAAGGCGACCTGGACAAGATCGCCAACGGCCAGGCCGTTGGCGCCGCCTGGCTCAAGCACTTCTACTACGGCGAAGACGCCGATCCCGGCCTGCTCAGCATCGTGAACAACCTGGGCGAGATCGATGCCCGCGAGATCAACTCCGTGCCCATCGCGGACGGCATCACGCTGCGCGTGGGCAAGTTCGGGCCGTACCTGGAGAGCTCCCTGCCCACGGTTGACCCCAAGACCGGCGAAGTGGTGGAGTCCGCCCGCGCCAACGTCCCGGACGACCTTGCCCCGGACGAGCTCACGGCCGAGAAAGCCGTGGAGCTCATGGAAACCGCGGCTCCCGAGGAGCGGGTCCTGGGTGCCGATCCGCACACCGGGCACACGGTGGTGGCCAAGAACGGCCGCTACGGCGCCTACGTCACCGAGATCATCCCGGAAATGACCGAGGAGCAGCTGGCCAACCTGCCCGTGGAGTACTACAAGAACGGCAAGCCCAAGCCGCCGAAGAAGCCCGTCAAGGCCAAACCCCGCACCGGTTCGCTGTTCAAGTCCATGACCGTGGAGTCCGTCACCCTGGACGAGGCGCTGCAGCTCATGAGCCTTCCCCGGGTGCTCGGCGAGGACGCCGAGGGCAACCCGATCACGGTGCAGAACGGCCGCTTCGGCCCGTACCTGAAGAAGGGCACGGACTCGCGGTCTATTGGTTCCGAGGAGGAAATCTTCACCATCACGCTGGAGCAGGCGCTGGAGATCTACTCCCAGCCCAAGCAGCGCGGCGCCCGCGCGGCCGTGCCGCCGCTGGCCGAATTCGGTCCGGACCCGGTGTCGGAGAAGAACATCGTGGTGAAGGAGGGCCGCTTCGGTCCCTACATCACCGACGGCATCACCAACATCACCGTGCCCCGCAGCACCTCGCTGGAGGAACTGACCCGGGAACGCGCCGTCGAACTTCTTGCCGAAAAGCGGGCCAAGGGCCCGGTCAAGCGCACCGCCACGCGCAAGGCCCCGGCGAAGAAGGCTGCTGCGAAGAAGTAGGGGACGAATTGCTTCGTGCCCGGCAACGTGGTCGAGTAGATGCATGACTGAACAGCCGGAACCCGCAGACACCACGCCGCTGAACGACCTTGAGGAGAAACTGGCCCGGGGCGGCCAGCCGGACGCCGATCCCGTGGACGTCATCCTGTCGTTCCTCAACAACGAGGTCTACATCGTGAGCTCCGACGCGCTTGAGGGCGAGGACTCCCAGGTTGAGCCGCTCGTGCTGGGCAACGCGGACGGCCAGCCCGTCCTGGCGGTGTTCTCGCACCCCAGCCGGGTGGACGCACAGTACCTTGAGGCCGCCCCGAACGTGCTGGGCACCCAGGGCGCGGCGATCATCGCCAACATCGGTGATGAGCTCGGGATGGTCATCAACCCGGGTGCCGCCTATGGCTTCGAGATCAACCCCGAAGGCATCGCCAACATCAAGCGCGACTTCAAGCGTGCCGACGAGGTGGATCCCAACCCCGCAGGGCTCGAAGGCGAGTAAGCGCCGCGGTTGCCGGCAACCGGCGTCGTCCGCAATGTAAGCGGCGGGTTGCGTCCGCTGCGCCGGCGGGAGGAATAATGGCAGGATGCGGCTAGGCGTCCTCGATATCGGTTCCAACACTGTCCACCTCCTGCTGGTGGATGCCCACCCCGGCGCACGGCCGGTGCCCTTCGCTTCGCACAAGCGGCCCCTGTCGCTTGTGCAGTACCTCGACGAGGACGGCAACATCACCGACGAGGGCCAGCATGAGCTCACCGAGTTCGTGCTGGAGGCCTGGGAATTCGCCGCGCGGCACAAGGCCGATGACCTGCTGGCATTCTGCACGTCCGCCATCCGCGAGGCCACCAACGGCCCGGCGGTACTGGCCCGGGTCAAGCACGAAACCACTGTGACGCTGCAGGAACTCACCGGCAGCGAGGAAGCGTCCATGACGTTCTTCGCCGTCCGCCGCTGGTACGGCTGGGGCGCCGGCACGATCCTGAACTTCGACATTGGCGGCGGTTCCTTTGAAATGGCCCTCGGGCAGGACGAGCTGCCGGAACTGGCCACGTCCGTGCCCCTTGGCGCGAGCCGGCTCACCCGCGACTGGCTGCACGAGGATCCGCCGTCCGCCAAGAGCGTCAAGGAACTGCGCCGCTACATCAGGGCCACCCTCAAGCCCGTGGTCCGCAACTTCAACGAGGTGGGCAGGGCGAACGTCGTGGCAGGCACCTCCAAGACGTTCCGGTCCCTGGCGCGGATCGCCGGGGCGGCCCCCAGCGACGCCGGGCCGTACGTAAAGCGCGACCTGAACCGCACGGACCTGGGCATCTGGGCGCAGCGGATTTCTGCCATGAAAACCGAGGACCGGCTCCACCTGCCCGGGGTGTCCGAGGCGCGCGCCAACCAGCTTCTCGCCGGCGCGCTGGTGGCTGAAGCAGCCCTGGAGCTTTTTGAGTACAAGAAAATCAAGATCTGCCCGTGGGCGCTGCGGGAGGGCCTCATCCTCCGGCGTCTCGACCAGCTGGTGTTCGACGGCCCGCTGGAACCGGCACCGCATGTGGGCGTCCAGCAGGCGTCGGCGCTACCTGCACTCTAGGGCCGGGCTGCTTTTCCCCCCGCTGGACGCCTCCCGGCCGGACTGTCCGTCTTAAACGAGCAAGCGCTTAAACAGCAAGCGCCGGCCGGTTACGCAGAAGAAGCTGGGGGGAACACTTCTGCAACCGACCGGCGCCGCTCCGGTCCCGAAGGGCCGGTTTCCATCACTCGCACCTGTGAGGCGTTTACGACTATAGCGGCCGAGTATGGGCGTTCAGGGTGAACTACCTGAAAGCCGGCTGGGAGTGCGTTTGCCGGTGGCGCTTAAAGCAAAGACACCGGCGGTCTGCTGCAGAAAAATGGGCAAAACCACTGCAGACCGCCGGTGCCTGACAAGCATCCCCATGCTTGCTTCATCACTCGCACCCTCAATGAGGTACTTCCTAAGGTAGGGGCCGAAGGTGTGTGAATGCTTCGGCCAACATGTGAGCTTCCTGTGAATGGCGCTCCTCCCGGTCAGTGGACGCCATCTGCATCCGCAGCGCTGAACTGCAATGATGGACCAATGAGCAACCGAATCGCATTCCTTGGCTGTGGATCAATGAACGAGGCCATTCTGGGCGGCCTCCTTGAAAGCGGCACGGATCCCATGGAGATCGTGGCCACCGTCCGGCGCGCGGAGCGGGCAGCGGAGCTGGCCGAGCGCCACGCCGGCATCACCGCCATCGCCGGCAGTGAAGAGCCCGACAACAACAAGCAGGCGGCGAAGGGTGCCGGCGTCGTGATCCTTGGTGTGAAACCGGTGGGTATCGCGGATCTGGCCCGGGAAATCAGCGGTTCCCTGTCACCGGATGCGATCGTCATCAGCGTTGCCGCTGCGGTGTCCATCGCCCAGCTTGAAGCCGCCCTGCCCGCAGGGCAGCCGGTGATCCGGACGATGCCCAACACGCCAGCGAAGCTGGGCCGTGGCGTGGTCTCGGTCTCTGCCGGCACCAGCTGCTCGCCCGAGCAGCTCCAGCGGGCGAAAGATATTCTCGGTGCGGTGGGAACCGTCGTCGACATCCCCGAGGAACAGGTGGATGCGCTGGGCGCCATCAGCGGTTCGGGTCCCGCGTACGCCTTCTACCTGGCCGAGGCTATGGCCGCTGCCGGCGTCGAGCTTGGTCTCGACGAGGAGCTGGCGCTTCTGCTGGCGCGTGAAACCGTGGCAGGGGCCGGGCTCATGCTGGCCGAACCGGGCGCCGAGCCGGCTGCCCTCCGTAAGGCTGTGACAAGCCCCAACGGCACCACCGAACGGGCCATCGCCACGTTCAACGACCGCGGCATGCCGGCAATCATCGCGGCCGGCGCGCGCGCCGCTGCCGACCGCGCCGCCGAAATCACCAAGCAGCTCGGCTAGTCTCCACCGTGGCCCCAGCCGTGGAGTTTTTGTACAGATACCGCGACTTCCGAGGGCTCTAGCGCCCATTATCTGTACAAAAACTCCCCACGGCGGGCGGGGGGTATGCACGACGGCGGGTGCCGCCGTCGTGCTTGACCTTTACGGCCGGGCGGCGAACCGCTCCAGCAGGTCCACGTGGCCGGACACGATCAGCATGTCCCGGGCGGAGACCTTGGTCTCCGGGCGGGCGTAGGTGAAGTCCTCACCCGGGGACTTCACGCCCACGATGGTCACGCCGTACTTGGACCGGACCTTGGACTCGTCCAGCGTGAAACCGACCGTTTCACGCGGCGGGTACATTTTCACGATGGCGAAGTCGTCGTCGAACTCGATGAAGTCCAGCATGCGGCCGGAGACCAGGTGCGCGGCGCGGACGCCGGCGTCGGCCTCCGGGTAGATGACGTGGTTGGCGCCGATCCGGGTGAGGATCTTGCCGTGGGACGGGGTGATGGCCTTGACCCACAGGTGCTCGATGCCGAGGTCCACCAGGTTCACGGTGATGAGCACCGAGGACTCAATGGACGTGCCCACGCCCACCACCGCAGAACTGAATTCCTGCGCACCCAGCTGGCGCAGAGCGTCGATGTTGGTGGCGTCCGCCTCCACCACGTGGGTCAGAACGGGTGCCCATTTCTGGACCAGGGACCTGTCGCGTTCGATGGCCAGGACCTCACGCCCCTGCTTCACCAGCTGTTCGGCGGTGGAGGAACCGAAACGGCCCAGCCCGATCACCAGTACCGGTGCGTTATGGGCGGGGCGGTTGGGGGCGCCTGACGAATTAGCCAATGATGGGCCTCTCTTCCGGGTAGTGGTACAGCTGGCTGCGCTGGCGCAGGGCCAGGCCAGCGGCGAGCGTGACGGTGCCGACGCGGCCGGCGAACATCAGGACGGCCAGCACATAGACGCCCTCCGGCGGCAGCTCGGCGCTGAGGTTGGTGCTGAGGCCGACCGTGGCGAACGCCGAGATGGTCTCGAACAGCACCCGGTCCAGGGACGCGCCGCTGATGTGCAGGAGCAGGAAGGCTGACGCCGAGACCCACGTTGCGCCGGCGACGATCACGGAGATGGCCACGCGCATGGTGCCCTCCGGGATGGTGCGGCCGTAGACCTTGACGTCCGCATCACCGCGCGCCTCGGCGATGATGGCCAGGAACATGACGGCGATGGTGGTGACCTTGATGCCGCCGGCGGTTGAAGCGGAGCCGCCGCCGGCGAACATGAGGGCGTCCGTGAGCAGCATGGTGGTGGATTCCATCTGGTTCTGGTCCACCAGGTTGAAGCCGCCGGAGCGCGTCATGACGGACGCGAAGATCGAGTGCGTGATCTTGTCGCCCAGGCTCATGCCGCCGATGGTGCGGGTGTTGTCCCATTCCATGAGGGCCCACAGCACGGTGCCCGCCGCGAGCAGGATGAAGGAGACCTGGATGGTGAGCTTCGTGTGGAGATTCCACTTGCGCCAGTCGAGCCCGTTCTGCTGCAGCACCATGACCACGGGGAAGCCCAGGCTGCCCAGGAAGACGCCCAGCATGAGCGGGATGAGGATCCAGAGGTCTGTTTCGTAGGGGACGATGCCGTCCGAGTGCGGGGTGAAACCGGCATTGTTGAACGACGAGATCGAGTAGAAGACGCCATGCCAGACGGACTGCCAGAACGGCTCACCCAGGACCATGAAGCGGGGGATCAGGGCTACCGCCAGAATGGCCTCGATAACCACAGAGGTGGTGATGACGATCCGCAGCAGCGTACCCACCTCGCCCAGGCGGCCCGCGTTGTTCATGGCTTCCTGCGCTATGAGCTTGCCCCGGACGCCGAGCTTCTTGCTCACCATGAGCGCCAGCAGCGAGGCCAGGGTCAGCGTGCCGAGGCCGCCGACGAAGATGCCCACCAGGATGATCAGCTGCCCGAAGAAGGACCAGTGCACGGCAGTGGACACCACTGTCAGGCCCGTGACGCAGACAGCCGAGACCGCGGTGAAGAGGGCCTGGTGCAGGGGAGTGAAGTCGCCGGTGGCAGAGGACGCCGGCAGCGACAGCAGGGCAGTAAAGAGGACGATGACCACCACGAAGGCGCTCAGGGCCAGCCGGGCCGGGGAGGTGTTGGCGATGTCATCGATGAAGTCACGGATGCCCGTGAATATCCACAGGCCCTCACGCTCCGGCGGTGCGGGTTGCCAGCTGGCCGGGCTCTTGGACCTTGACTGGCTCTGGGTCATGTGCGGCTGTTCCTCGATTGACTCTGCTTCCTCAAGTAGTAAACCACTAAACCCCGCGCCGTGGCCGGGCCCGGGAGCAGACCGTGCTCCGGTAGCCTGTGAGTAATGACATTCCAGTCCGGACTCAGCCTCCCCGCACTGCCGACGATGGTGGTGTGGGATGCCGCCATGACGGCGTACAACTTCGGTCCGGGACATCCCATGGCGCCCGAGCGCCTGGACCTGACCGCGCGCCTGGCCTCGAGCCTGGGCCTGCTGGACCTCAACAACGTCACTCTTGCCGCCCCGCACGTGGCGGCAGACGGCGAACTCACCACCGTCCACAGCCCCGAGTTCGTGGCCGCCGTCCGCCGGGCCAGCGACGATCCCGCCGCCGCGGACGCGTCCTACGGGCTGGGCACCGAGGACGACCCCGCCTTTGCCGGGATGCACGAGGCCGCGGCCCGGCTGGCCGGCGGATCCATCCTCGCCGCGGGCTCGATCCTGGACGGGTCGGCTGTCAGGGCCGTGAACTTCGGCGGCGGGCTGCACCACGCCTCACGGGAGCGCGCCAGCGGCTTTTGTGTCTACAACGACGCCGCCCTGGCGGTCCGGAAACTGCTCGACGGCGGCGTGCAGCGGGTGGCATACATCGACGTTGACGCGCACCACGGGGACGGGACGCAAAGTATCTTCTGGGACGACCCCCGCGTCCTCACCATCTCCCTGCACGAGACCGGAATGTCCCTGTTTCCCGGCACCGGCTTCGCCAACGAGACCGGCGGTCCCGGGGCCCGGGGGAGCGCTGTTAATGTGGCACTGCCTGCGGGGACAGGCGACGCCGGCTGGCTGAGGGCCTTCCACGCCGTGGTTCCGCAGCTGGTGGGCGCCTTCGGACCCGAGGTCATCGTCAGCCAGCACGGGTGCGATTCGCACCGGCTTGATCCGCTGACTCATCTCAACGTCAGTGTGGACGGGCAGCGTGAGGCCGCCGCCGCCGTCGCAAACCTCGCCGCGCGGTACTGCGAAAACCGCTGGATTGCCACCGGGGGCGGCGGATACCACATCACCGGCGTGGTGCCGCGGACCTGGAGCCACCTGATCGGCATCGCCGCAAACCGTCCGGTGCCGCTGCGCACGCCAGTGCCGGAGACGTGGCGGTCGTATGTGCAGGAGCGCTACGGCGTGGACACGCCGGAGAGCATGGGTGACGACGCCGATCTCTGGTGGCGGTCGTGGGAGGTCGGCTTCGATCCCAACGACGACGTGGACCGCACCGTGATGGCCACACGGAAGGAAGTCTTCCCGCTGCACGGGCTGGACCCCTGGTTCGACTAGCTTCAACCCTTCTTCACGGGACGGTCCGGGCGCGAAATACTAGATGCCATCCGGCGTATATGTCGCTAGGGTGGGTCTCATGGTGACAGACGACGTATTTGCCGTCATTGCTGAGGCAACGCGGCGGGACATTCTCGTGTCCCTCCAGGCCGGGGACAAAGCCGTGGGGGAGCTGGTCGAGGAGCTCGCCGCGAGCCAGCCCACCATTTCCAAACACCTGAAGGTGCTGCGCGAAGCAGACCTTGTCAGCATGCGCGCGCAGGGCCAGAAGCGCTACTACGCGCTCAACACCAAGCCGCTCGAGGGGGTCGCCAGCTGGCTGGAGACGTTCGACGTCGGACGTGCGGCTTCCGCCGCAGCCTCACCGGAGGTGGCGGTTCAGCAGGCGCCGGAACAGCAGGCGGACGAAGCGCAGGCCGGCTCCGCGCGGCGGGTACCGGCCGCCGCGACCGGCAGCCCGGCGTCGATCGGAAGCCCGGCGTCGGCCGGCGCAGGTTCTCCCGGCCCGGCTTCTGCCGGCGTCCCGGACGCCTTCGTCCCCGCGGCTGCGGCACATTCCGGGACTGCAGCGGGCGATGCCACCCACGCACCCGGCCGGCCGGCGAGCGGCCAGCTGAGTCCCGCCGTCGTGGTTCCGGGCGGACAGGTCGCCGGAAACGCTGGCCAGGACGACACCGTTCCGCAGCAGATCGGCCGCACCGTGGGCCGCGCCGCGACGAAGGCCGCCGACCTGCTGGCCAACCTGCCCAAGTTCGGCCGCAAGAAGTAGCGGGCCCCAGCCTAGTTGCCGAGGATCCGCACGTGGTCCGGGGTCAGCTCGGAGATGCTGCTGACGCCGAGAAGCGCCATGGTGCGGGCCATGTCCTTCTCGAGGATCTGCAGGACGCGGTCCACGCCCGCCCGCCCGCCGGCCATGAGCCCGTACAGGTAGGCGCGGCCGATCAGCGTGAAGTCGGCGCCGAGGGCGAGTGCCGCGATGATGTCCGCGCCGCTCATGATGCCCGTGTCCAGCATGATCGCGGCGTTGCTGTTGTCCGCCTTGAGCGCCTTCGACACCTCGGGAAGCAGGTGGAAGGGGATCGGGGCCCGGTCCAGCTGCCGGCCGCCGTGGTTGGACAGGACGATGCCGTCGGCGCCGTGGTCCACCACCTTGCGGGCGTCGTCAACCGTCTGGATGCCCTTGACCACCAGCTTGCCCTTCCACGTTTCGCGCAGCCAGTCCAGGTCCTCGAAGGTGAGGGTGGGATCGAACATGGAGTTGATGAGGTCGGCCACTGTGCCCGTGTACCGGGAGAGCGAGGCGAAGGTGAGCGGCTCGTGCGTGAGGAAGTTGAACCACCAGGCCGGGCGGTAGGAGGCGTCCAGCACGGTCTTCAGGGTCAGCGCGGGCGGGATGGTCATGCCGTTGCGGACATCACGGAGCCGCGCGCCGGCCACCGCAGTATCCACCGTGACCATGAGGGTGTCGTTCCCGGCCCTGGCTGCGCGCTCGATCAGTTCCAGCGAGCGGTCCCGGTCGGTCCACAAGTACAGCTGGAACCAGTTCCGGCCGTTGGGTGCCGCCGCGGCCACGTCCTCGATCGAGGCGGTGCCCATAGTGGAGAGCGTATAGGGGATGCCCGCGGCCTCGGCGGCCTGCGAACCGGCGTATTCGCCTTCGGACTGCAGCATCCGGGTGAAGCCGGTGGGGGCGATGCCCACGGGAAGGCGGGAGGGCTTGCCCAGAATGTCGGTGCGCAGGTCGATGCTGGAAACGTTCCGCAGGATGCCCGGCCGGAATTCGATGTCCAGGAACGCTTCGCGGGCGCGCCGCAGGGTGATCTCGCCCTCTGCCGCGCCGTCGGTGTAGTCGAACGGTGCCTGGGGAGTCCGCCGCTTCGCGATGTCGCGCAGTTCCCAGACGGTGCTGGCGCGCTTGAGCCGGGCTTCCTTGCTGAACTCGGGCTTCTTGAACTGCATGAGCGGGGCCAAATCCGAGTATTTCGGGATACGGCGCTTCAGGGCGGCCGGGATGGCGGCAGCGGCTTTGGCGGTTGAGGCACGGGGGGCCGGCTGCGCCGCCGGAATGTCCGTTGCGTCCGGAGCCGGCGTGGCTTCGGGATTGCTCGGCTGAATGGTGTGGGTCATGGCGTTCCTCCGCGGGCGCTTTCCTCGGTGGGGCATGCGGGAGGATACGGGACAGCCTCGCCGCTGTGGTCTAACCACACTCTAAAGCATGTGGTCCGACCACATCAAGTACCATGGTGGCCATGCGCACGCACCAACTTGTCCTGCAATGGATCGAGGACCAGCTTTCCGGCGGCCAGCTCTCCGTTGGCGGCCGCCTCCCGGCCGAGCGGACCCTGGCCGAGCAGCTCGGCGTGTCCCGCACCTCCGTCCGGGAAGCGATCCGGATTCTCGAGGCCATGGGCGTGGTCCGGGCGGGCGTGGGGTCAGGGCCCGAGGCCGGGACGGTGGTGATCTCGGATCCGACGGCGGCACTCGGCTCCGCGCTGCGGCTGCACGTGGCCACCCAGCACCTGCCGGTGGAGGACGTGGTGGAGACGCGGGTGCTGCTTGAGTCCTGGGCGGCCGCCCGGGCCAGGCCGGACGCCCCCGAACTTGACCTTGCCGCCGCACTCCTCGACGACATGGACGAGGACCACGGCACCGACGACTTCCTGGCCCTGGACGTCCGCTTCCACCTGGCCTTGGCCGACGCCGCCGGCAACGCCGTGGTCAGCGCCATGATGGGGTCGCTGCGTGAAGCCATCCAGGGCTATGCCGGGCAGCTGACCGCCAACCTGCCGGACTGGGATACCACCGCGTCGCGGCTCCGGTCAGAGCACCGGGAGATTCTGGCCGCCATCCGGAAGGACGACGGCGGCCGGGCGGCCGAGCTTGTTGCTGCCCATATCAGGGGGTACTACAGGGAGGCCGGGCTGGGCCCGAAGGGCGGGGACCCGACCGGCCCGTAACAAGCGTTGGGGGCGAGTTTTTGTACAGGTAATGGCCTTAAACGGCGCTCCAACCCGCGACATCTGGACAAAAACTCGAAGCCGTCCGCAGACAGGCGGCGTGAAATAAACTGGCGCAATGTCTCCATCAAAGCCCCGAGGGCCGTACGCCAAAGGCGCCGAACGCCGCGAGCAGATCATCCAGACCGCTACGGATGTCTTTGCCACCGAGGGCTTCGAGGGGACGGCCCTCAAGCGCGTGGCGGAGCTCGTGGGGGTCAAGGAGGCCACGCTCTTCCACTATTTCAGCGGCAAGCAGGAGCTCCTGACGGCCGTGCTCGCGGAGCGGGACCGCCGCAGCAGGGAAATCGGCGGGCCGGACGAGTTCGGCCTGACCGTGCTGGCGTCCGTGGCGGAGCGGAACAGGCGGGAGCCGGGGCTGACCACGCTCTACGCCGTCGCGTCCGCAACCGCCAACGACCCCGGGCACGCCTCCCACGGCTACTTCCAGGACAGGTACTCCCAGCTGGTCGGGGAACTGGCGCTCGACATTGGCCGGCGCCAGGACGCGGGGGAGGTCCGGTCCGACGCTGCTGCGGAGTCGCTCGCGCGGCTGGTCATCGCCGCCTTCGACGGCCTGCAGCTGCAGTGGCTGTACGACAAGAACGTGGACATGGCCGGCGGCCTGACGGAGCTCGTCGAAGTACTCCTGGCGCCGGCCAGGTCATAACGACGGCGGCCCCTAAGTCCGCGCGGCCCCTAATTTCGTCCAGGGCGTGGAGTTTTTGTCCACTTGTCGCGACTTCCGGGGCGTTTAGCGGCCATTATCTGTACAAAAACTCCACAGCGGAGGGGCTATCTTGCGGCCGGGCCCGTGCTCCCGCGGATCTCGAGCCGCGGCTGGAAGGTGCTCTCTTCCTCCGGGGCCTCGGCGTTGCGGATCAGCGCCCGCAGCCGGTGCCAGGCCTGTTCCCCGAGCTCCGTGATCGGCACCGCGGCTGTGGTGAGCGGCGGCGTGGTGTACCTGGCGAAGGGGATGTCGTCGAAGCCGGTGACAGAGATTTCCCCGGGAACGCGGACCCCGCGCTCGTGTAGCCCGCTGAGCAGCCCCATGGCCACGAGATCGTTGAAGGCCAGGACGCCTGTGGCCCCGCTGGCCAGCACCGCGTCCACCGCTCCATGGCCCGACTCGAAGCTGGATCCGCCCTCGAGCATCAGGAGTTCCACGCCCGGATTCGCCGCCCGGAACTTGTCCAGCCCGGCCATGCGGGCCCGGTTGGAGGCGCTCCGGGCGGGACCGGCCAGGAACGCGATGCTGGTATGTCCCAGGCCCGCGAGGTGTTCGGCGAGTTCCTGGACGCCCTGGCCGTAATCCACCTCCAGGCTCGGGACGGGGGTCTCCGTGGTGCTGCGGTTGATCAGGACCATGGGGTGCAGTGACGGGGCCAGCTCCTCGAGTTCGGCGTCGCCCATGCGCGGCGCGCACAGCACCAGGCCGTCGCAGCGCCGCCGCGCTTCTCCGGCCAGTATGGCCTCCTCACTGGAGACCTCTGAGGAGTCGGCGATCAGCACCCGGTAGCCGTCCTGGGCTGCGGCCATGCTGAGGCCCCGGAGGATGGCCTGGAACGTAGGGTTGGCGAGATCGGGCACCACGATGCCGATGGTGTCGGTCTTGCCCAGGGCAAGGCTGCGGCCCACCGGGTTTGGCTGGTAGTTCAGTTCCGCCGCGGCGTCCCGCACCCGCTGGGCAATGGCGGGGTCCACCGTGAAATTGCCGTTCATGACGCGGGAAACGGTGGCGTGCGAGACGCCGGCCTTGGTGGCAACGTCCGCAATGCCAATGCGCCGGGTGCCCGTTCTCCTGGCCATAACTTCCTTCCGTCTGTCCCGTGCCGCGTTCGCTGCCGCGGCACATAACAACGCCCCGGCTCAGCGCCACTTCCGGCTTTTCAAAAGACGGTTGACGCGCTCGCCGCTGTCTTGATACAAAGCTTATAACGTTTCGAGAAAACGCTTTCTCAGGATTCTTCCTACATGTGGGCAGGGCGTCAAGCAGCCCGCCTACCGCCTTCGGAAAGGGGCCCATCCATGGTCAACGTCGACACCGCCCGGCAGCAGCAACCGGAGCCTGCCACGGCAACGAGGCGGTCCCGCATCGCGCTGATCGGCACCGGCGGCCGCTCGGAAATGTACATCCGCGCAATCCTTGGCCAGCACGCGGACGTGGCGGAGCTGGTGGCCCTCTCCGACGCAAACCCCGGCCGGGTGGAGTACTACCAGCGGCTCATGCAGGAACTGGGCGCGGCGGTACCGGCCGACTCGTTCGAGCCCGGCTCCCTGACCGGATACATCAGGGCCAACGCGATTGACCGTGTCATCGTCACCACGCCCGACTACACCCACGCGGACTACATCGTCGAGGCGCTCGAGGCGGGGGCCGACGTCGTGGTTGAAAAGCCCCTGACCATCGACGCCGAGGGCTGCCGCCGCATCACCTCGGCCGCGGCGGCCACGGGCCGGAACGTGGTGGTCACCTTCAACTACCGCTACTCGCCCCGGAACAGCGCGCTGAAGAAGATCATCCAGGACGGCGTGATCGGCAAGGTCACCTCCGTCGACTTCAGCTGGGTCCTGGACACGGTCCACGGTGCCGACTACTTCCGCCGCTGGCACCGCGACAAGCAGAACTCCGGCGGGCTGCTCATCCACAAGGCGTCGCACCACTTCGACCTGGTGAATTGGTGGATCGACGACGTGCCCGAGCGGGTCTACGCTTCCGGCGGGCTGCGGTTCTACGGTGCCAAAAATGCCGCGGAGCGAGGCCTTGGCGCCAGACCCGACCGCGGCACCACAGAAGGCAGCACCCCGGAAACACGGGACCCGTTCGTCCTGGACCTCCGCGAGGACGAGCGGCTCCGCGGACTGTACTACGACAACGAGAAGTTCGACGGCTACCGCCGGGACCAGGACGTCTTCACCGACGGCATCACCATTGAGGACAACCTGGCCCTCACCGTGGATTACGACGGCGGGGCCACGCTCAGCTACTCCCTGAACGCGCACAGCCCCTGGGAGGGCTACCGGGTTGCCGTCAACGGAACCGAAGGCAGGGCCGAGCTGGAGGTGGTGGAACGTGCCGCCGTCGTCCACAGCACCGACAAGAAAACGGTGGTGGACCCCTCCGCCACGCCCGTCGAGGAAGACGACGCCGTACGCCGGAACGGTGAGCGCCTCGTGGTCCAGCGCCACTGGGAGCCCGCATATGAGGTGCCCATCGTCAACGGCGAGGGCGGCCACGGCGGCGGCGACAACCTCCTCCTCTCCGACCTGTTCAACGGCCCCGGCAAGGACCCGCTGGGACGCCCCTCCGGCTATCTTGACGGGCTGCGCTCCGTGGCCGTCGGCATCGCGGGCAACACGTCGCTGGAAACCGAACTCCCCGTCCGCATCAGCGAGCTTGGCCTGGGCGTGGAACTGCGCCGCGGCCGCGCCTGAACGCAGCAGAACAGGAAATCACCATGAGCAGAATCCTTGTCACCGGCGGCGCCGGCCGCCTGGGCCGCAGCGTGGTCGCGGGCCTCGCCGGGGCAGGCCACCACGTAGTCTCGGCGGACCGGGACGCCGTACCGGCCGGCATGTTCCCGGCCGGCGTCGAACAGGAAACCGCGGACCTGCTGGCCCCCGGTGAGGCGTTCCGCCTCCTGGAACGCACAGCGCCCGACGCCGTCATCCACCTCGCTGCTATTGCCGTGCCTTTCAGCGCGCCCGAGGAAGTCATCCTCAGCACGAACACCCGACTGGCCTTCGCAGTGGTCAGCGCGGCCACCGAACTCGGGATCGGCAGGATCATCACGGCCAGCAGCCCCACAGTGCTGGGCTATGGTTCGCCGGCCGGCTGGCTGCCGGAGTCCCTTCCGGTGGACGAGGACACCACGCCCCGTCCCTGGAACGCCTACGCCCTGTCCAAGCTGATCGCCGAGCAGACGGTGCAGATGTTCGCCGCCGCCCAGGGCAGCCGGATCCGTTACGCTGCCTTCCGGCCATGCTATGTCATCTCGCCGGAGGAATGGGACGGCGCCCCCACGCAGCAGGGCCACACCGTCCGCGAGCGGCTCGCCGACCCCGCCCTGTCCGCGCCTGCCCTCTTCAACTACGTGGACGCCCGGGACGTGGCCGACTTCCTGGACATGCTCCTGCAGAAGATGGACACCATCCCCAACGGCGAGACGTTCTTCGTGGGTGCCGCCGACGCGCTGGCCACCGAGCCCTTGGCCACGCTCCTGCCCCGGTTCGTCCCGGGCAGCGCCGCGCTTGCCGCCGGACTCACCGGCACCAGCCCCGCCTTTTCCATCGCCAAAGCCAAGCGGCTGCTCGGCTGGGAACCCAAACGCACCTGGCGCACAGAACTCGCCGAAGAGGCAATGGTCGGCGCCACAACCGGATCACAGGAGACCAAATGAAACTCGACGGTGTACTCTTCTTTCCCGTCACCCCCTTCAGCGCCGACGGCGCCGTGGACGTTGAGGTCCTGAAGGAACACATCGCCTCGCGCCTGGAGCACCGCCCGGGAGGCGTGTTCCCGGCCTGCGGAACCGGCGAGTTCCATGCGCTGAGCATCGACGAGGTGCGCACCGTGGTGACCGCCGCCGTCGAAACCGTCAACGGGCAGGTGCCCGTCATCGCCGGTGCCGGCGGACCGCTGGGCCACGCGCTCGCCGCGGCTCGCGCGGCCGAGGAGGCGGGCGCCGACGCCCTGCTCGTCCTGCCGCCGTACCTGGTCGCCGGGCCCACCGACGGAGTGGTGGCCTACATCGAGGCGGTGGCCGGGGCGAGCAGCCTCCCGGTCATCGTGTACCACCGAGGCACGGCCAAATTCACGGCCAAAGCCATCGCACGGCTCGCCGGCAACCCCAAGGTCATCGGCTTCAAGGACGGCATCGGCGACGTCGGGCTCGCCCAGGAGATCGTCACCGCCGTCAAAGCCAGCGGACGCGGGGACTTCCTGCTCTTCAACGGGCTCCTGACCGCCGAACTCACCCAGGGCGCCTACCGCGGACTCGGCATCCCGCTGTACTCCTCGGCCGCCTTCGCCATGGCACCGGAAATCGCCACCGCCTACTACGACGCCTACGCCAGCGGCGACGAGGACCGCCGGCAGGCGCTGCTCGAGGGCTTCTACGCGCCCCTGGTGCGCCTGCGGGACCAGACGCCGGGCTTCGGCGTCTCCCTCATCAAGGCCGGGCTGCGCCTAACCGGCCTGGCCGTCGGCCCGGTCCGGCCGCCGCTGGTGGACCCCACCGAAGAGCAGCTCGTGGAACTCAAGGCGATCCTGGCCAAGGGCCACGAACTGGCCGGCCGCTGATGCCGGCCAGGATCACCGGGCTGCACACGCGCCTGATCACGGTGCCGCTGCGACGCAGCTGGGGGGTTGAGGCGCCCGAAAACCACATCATCGCCACCAGCCTCTTCACGGACGACGGCGGTGCGGGGCACGGTTTTTCCTGGACCCCCACCATCGGGCCGCAGGCGGTCAAGGCCCTCCTTGACCACGACATCGCCCCGTTCATCACCGGTCTGGACGCGAAGCCGGAAGTGGTCTGGGACCAGCTCTGGAAGCGCCTGCATGAGGCAGGCGGGGGCGGGCTGACCACCATCGCGATGGCCGGCGTCGACCTTGCCCTCTGGGACCTCACCGCCCGCAACGCGGGGGTGTCAGTGGCCGGGCTGCTGGGCCAGCGGCAGGAATCGGTGGAGGTCTACGGCTCCGGCGTGAACCTGCACTACACCCTGGACGAACTCGTGGCGCAGACCGAACGGTGGGTGGCGGCCGGCCACCAGGCCGTTAAGATCAAGGTGGGCAAGCCGGACCTGGCCGAGGACGCCGAACGCGTGGCGGCGGTCCGGTCGGTGCTCGGTCCCGACCGCCGGCTGATGATCGACGCGAACCAGCGCTGGGACCTGCCCGCTGCCCTCCGCGCCCTGGACGTGCTGGCCCAGTTCGGCCTGGACTGGCTGGAGGAACCGCTGCGTGCCGACGACCTATCGGCCTACCGCCGCCTGCGGAAACAATCCCCCGTGCCCATCGCCCTGGGTGAGAACGTCCACACCATCTACCGGTTCCGCGACTTCATTGAGGCTGAAGCGGTGGACATCGTCCAGCCCAACATCATCCGGGTAGGCGGCATCACGCCCTTCCGCCGCATCGTTGAGCTGGCCCGGGCCAACAGCATCCGGGTGGCGCCGCACCTGCTGCCCGAGCTCTCCGGCCAGCTGGCGCTGACCCTCGCCGAGGCCGTCAGCGTGGAGGACGTGGAGGACGCCTCCTTCGAACAGCTGGGCATCCTGGCCGGCCCGTCGCCGGTCCGGATCCGCGACAGCCGCCTCTACAGTGCGGACCGGCCGGGCCTCGGGTTCAGCTTCACGGCCGGACTCACATCCGAGCCGCGGGAGCGCACCTTCGACCTGCCGGCGGACCCGGCGTTCCGGCTCTCGTAAGTTCCGCCTAACAGGAAGAGGGCGTTCCCGGATCCGGGAACGCCCTCTTCTCCTGC
>NZ_JBHVBL010000039.1:0-44031 GCF_042668165.1 Arthrobacter sp. NPDC057388 | reverse complement strand
CCGGGGGTTCCGGCTCTCGTATGTTCCGCATAACTGTACGAGGGCGTTCCCGGATCCGGGAACGCCCTCTTCTCCTGTTCAGCTACAGCTGCAGCGTCAGCGGCCGCGGGAGCCCATTGACTTCGGTGGCCGGCCACCGCGCATCCAGTGTCAGGACGATCTTGCCGGCCGTGGTCAGCTGCACCGTGTCCTCGATTTTGACGCCCGGGCCGGACGGATTCCAGGTGAAGGTCTGGCGGGGCACCACCGAGTCGTCGGTGGCGGGGGTGGCCCGGGGATCACGGCCTGCGTAGCCGGCCGGCCCGCCCTGGTGGTGCCGCGTCCACTGGTCGGCCCCGAATCCGTGGCGGGCGTAGGCTGCCTGGATCTCGGCGAAGATGCCGCTGAGCCGGGCGCCCGGCACCGTGGCCGCGAAAATGTCTGCCTCAACGGCCGCGATGCGGGCCTCGGCGTCCCGCTCTTCAGGGGTGCCGGCGTCGAACCGCACCCACCTGGTCAGGTTGGCCACCAGACCGTGCCGCCGGGCGCAGACCACGGCCATCGCCCGCCGCCCCAGGGGTGCGTGCGTGGCAAGGGGGTGCCGAAATGTGCTGCGCGCACTGCCGCTGCACAGCAGGACCAGCGGCTCGGCCCCGGCCGCGACGATCCGTGCCGCCAGGGCGGATGCGACCTCGAACTCCGTGGTGTCCGGCGTGGCCCGGGACAGGACCTCGGTCATTGCGCCGGCGGCATCGGCGCACAGCCGCGCATACCGCGCACTCTCGCCGGGCAGCATGGACTGCCGCGCCGCCCGCAGCTCGGCCGCCACGGACTTCTCCGCCAGCGGTACGCCGGCTCCTGCCAGTGCACCGGCGGCGTCGGCCAGCTGTCCGTGCCAGGGAACCGTGTGAAGTTCGACGCCGGGCGGCAGCTCCTCGGCGGCGAGGCGTTCCGCCTCGTTATTGAAGGTGATGAGGTGGTCGCCTGTGCGGTCCACGAGAAGGGCGGCGATCGGGTCTCCGGCCAGGCTGATGTGCACGCGGCTGCCGTCGAGGTACCAGGTAAGGGCGGTGTGGCTGGTCAGGAGCACGGAATCGTTGCCCTTGATGTCCAGTATGTCGAGGACGCGTTGCCGTTTGGCGGCCCGGTCGTCCGGGTTTCCGGGCTGGCTGATGTTCGCAGGTGCCGCCGGTGCCGTGATACCGGGCAGCGCGGTTTCATCCAGGGCGGTTGCAGGAACGTTCATGCGGTTTCCCCCAAAGAGTCAGTGAGCCGTGAGACGTCTGCGGTGCCCAGGATGCCGTCGGCGATCAGGACCGTGACGGTGCGCCGGACCGGCTTGTCCCGGCTTGTGAGGACAGGCCTGTCCCAGGCGAGCGACAGCCCGACGCCCGGGTAGCCGGCCAGCCGCACGAACCATGGATCCGGTGCCTGCGGAGCGGCGAGGAAAACGAGGGTGGCTGCCCCGTCTGTTCCGGACATTCCGGCTGGCCCGAACACGCCGCTGCATGCCAGCCACGGCGCCGCACTTCCGTGCACGTCGTCCTCGCCTTCGGCCGCAGCCGTCCAGACGCGTGCGCCGGTAACAGGCGGCAGGCGCCAGAAGAAGCCGCCGTAGCCGCCATTTTCCCGGCCGTTGGAGCCCGGGCTGCCAAGCGGCACCGGGCCCGGTCCTGCGGGCGACAGTTCAAAGTCGAGGCGCAGCCGCCACACGGACGGGCCGACGGCGTCATACCGCCAGCGCCGCTGTTCGGTCACCAGCGGCGTGCCGTCGGGGCCGAACCAGCGCAGTGACTGAGCCAGGGCCCCGGGGGCCTCGGTTGTATCCGTTATTTCGATGCGCCCGTGGTCGTCCCGCCACACGTAGGCGCCGGCCTCGCGGGTATAGGTCCGCCCGCCCCAGAAGTTCACGCCGGCAACGTCCTGGATGGCCACGCCGGCGCCAAGATGCCATACATGATCGGCGGGCTGGTGGTCGGTCACCACGGTGCCGGCAAGAGTCCGGACCGGATGCAGGTAAGGCCGCGGGGATGAGCTGGGGCGGATGAGGCTGCCGTCCTGATGGCCTGCTACTTCGCGTCCTCCCACGCTGCAAGTGGCTGCCGGCTCCAGCGGCCTGGCCCATGGTGCGCCCAGTTCGGAGAACGTTGCCTGGGCGAGGAGGGCCCGGTCTGTCAGTTCAGCGATTCCCTCGACGACCGCATGGGCGTCATCACCGCTGCCTTCCCACGTGATGTACCGGTCGTCGATCTGCCGGGGTGCGGGTGCCGTGCGGATTGCTTCGAGCACAGCCATGAAGGCTCCGGAGCCGGACAGCGGGCTGAGCAGCTCTCCGCCTGAGGCGCGCACTTCCAGCAGATTCTCCAGCAGGTCCGTGCGGGCGAATACGTCCCGGCGCTCGCCGTGGGCAGTGCGCACCACCAGTTCATCCTCGGTGTAGAAGAGCTCTGCCTTGCCTGCCGTGCCGAAAACAGTCACGGATGGACGTGTCTGCCGGGCGGCGCAAAGGGTCAGCGCGCACGTGAGAACCTGTCCCGCGGACGTGCGCACCCTGACCACCGACGTGTCGTCGCTTTCAGTGGGGTGGGCGCGGTAGAGATCGGTGTCCACATCGGCCACATCCTCCACGGTCCGGGCAGCGGCGATGCTCAGACCCGTCACCACGGCGTGTGCCAGCGCGTTGGTGGCGACGCCGTCAACAACATCGGTTCCATTGATCGCCCGCTTGCCGGCCCACCGTGAGCGCTTGAAGTAGCCCCGCGTCCTGAGCCAGGTTCCTTTGGCGCCGAGTCCCAGCACGTCACCGATGTCCCCGTTCGCGATGAGCCGCCGGAGGGCGGGCAGCGCATCAGATCCCAGGCTTTGGAAGCCAACCTGGACGAGGCGCCCTGCTGACTCGGCGGCGTGCAGCAGTTCCCGGAACTGGTGCAGGGACGCGGCCGGGGGCTTCTCAACATACACGTCCGCGCCGGCGGCTATGGCAGCCATGGCGAGGGGAACATGCGTCTGGATGGGGGTGGCCAGGATGACCACATCCGGAGCAGTGCCGGCCCGAAGGAGATGATCGAGTGTCTCGAAGACGGCTACGGATTCCTTCAGGACCCCCTCTCCGGGAGGGCGGGGGTCCGCTACAGCCACGAAGTCGAGGACTCCGGCGGCCTGCAGCCGAGCCAGGTTGGCCAGGTGCCGGGCGCCGAAACCGTGCACGCCGACGAGGGCGATCCGGGGCACCGGGTTCTGTGGCCTTGGCGGTGCGTCGGTAGGGGAGGGGGCGTAGGCGGAAGATGGCGACATGCGGTTGATCCTTGCCGTTGGGTAACTGCTGGACAGGGAGGAAACGGAAGCACTAGCATCGTACCCGAGAAAACGTTTTCTAACTTCTGTTTCGCGATTCTTTTGCTTGCAGCCCGTCGGGTTCGCGTTGACGGGGAAAGCGTTTTCCAAAAGTTGCGAAATATTCTGTACATCGCCTTGGAAAGCGTTTACCGTTGTACCGACCGCTCCGCAAAAGTGACGAAGGGCACAAAGCCCTCCACCCGACCGAAGCACAAACCGCGGCAAAGAGCGGCCCTGGGACTTTCCGGGACGGACCGCCCCCGCGGGAATGGCCACGATGACCAAAGGAGACCGCATGGCCGCTCAAAACATACCCAAGCCGCAGCGAGCGAGGTGCGCCCCGTGAGTGCCATCACCGAGCTCACGTCCCTCTCACGCCGAAAGGGGCCGAAGACTGCCGAAGAGAAGAAGGCAAACGGCCGCGACAACAAGGCTGCCTATATCTTCCTGCTGCCGTGGCTGGTGGGACTGGTGGCCATCACGGTCGGTCCCATGCTTATGTCGCTCTATCTCTCTTTCACTGACTACAACCTGATTCAGGCCCCGGAGTGGGTAGGCCTGGAGAACTTTCAGCGGATGTTCACCGATGCGAGGCTGCACAATTCGCTCGGTGTGACGTTTACGTACGTGCTCGTCGGTGTTCCGCTGCAACTGGCAGTTGCCCTGCTGATCGCACTGGTGCTCGACAAAGGCCTGCGCGGCCTGCCGTTCTACCGCTCGATCTTCTACTTGCCGTCGCTGCTGGGCGGCTCGGTGGCCATCGCGATCCTGTGGAAGCAGATCTTCGGTACCACGGGCCTGGTGAACCAAGTGCTTGCCCTTGCCGGCGTCGAGGGGCCGGGGTGGATCTCGGACCCGAGCACGGCGCTGGGGTCGATCATCCTGCTCCACGTCTGGACGTTCGGTGCTCCGATGATCATCTTCCTGGCCGGCCTGCGCCAGATACCCAACATGTACTACGAAGCCGCCGAGGTGGACGGGGCCACCAAGCTCCAGCGGTTCTGGCGCATCACGCTTCCGCTCCTGAGCCCCATCATCTTCTTCAACCTTGTGCTGCAGATCATCGGATCCTTCCAGTCGTTCACCCAGGCGTTCATCGTCTCCGGCGGCAACGGCGGCCCTTCGGATTCGACCATGTTCTTCACGCTCTACCTCTACCAAAAGGGCTTCGGCCAGTTCGATATGGGATACGCCTCCGCCATGGCCTGGTTCCTGCTGGTCATCATCGGTGCCTTCACCGCCATCAACTTCATCGCTGCAAAGTATTGGGTTTTCTATGACGACTAAGCTGGAGACGCTGCCCGCACCGAGCAAGAAAGCTCCGGCCGGCAAGCCAACGAACCCCCGACGGCCACGCAAAAACCGTGAATCGCCCGGCACCCTGGCCTTTAGCCGCCAGGCGCGGTCAAAGGCACTGTTCAAGCACGCGATCCTGATCGTCACCGGCGGAGTCATGATCTATCCGCTGCTGTGGATGGTTGTTTCCTCGCTGCGTTCCAATGAGCTCATCTTCCGCGAGCCCGGCCTGTGGCTCAACAGCCTCGAAATGGGCAACTACACCGACGGGTGGTCGGCGCTGACCCACCCGTTCGGCCACTACATGATCAATTCCGCGGTGGTTGTGCTCGGATCCATCCTGGGCAACCTGATCTCCTGCTCCATGGCTGCTTACGCATTCGCGAGGCTCCAGTTCACAGGGCAGAAGATCTTCTTCGGCATCATGCTGCTCACCATCATGCTGCCGTTCCACGTGGTGATTGTCCCGCAGTACATCCTGTTCTCGCAGATCGGCTGGGTGAACACCTTCTGGCCGCTCATCGTGCCGAAACTCCTGGCAACAGACGCGTTCTTCGTGTTCCTCATGGTCCAGTTCATCCGCGGCATTCCCAGGGAACTGGATGAGGCCGCAAGGATCGACGGCGCCGGCCATCCGCGGATCTTCCTGCGCGTGATTCTGCCGCTGATGGTCCCCGCGCTGGCCACCACCACCATCTTTACCTTCATCTGGACCTGGAACGACTTCTTTGGGGCTCTCATCTACCTGACGGACCCCGACATGTTCACGGTTCCCGTGGCGCTGCGGGCGTTCGTGGATTCGCAGTCCGCCACCAGTTGGGGCTCACTGTTCGCCATGTCCATCGTTTCCCTTCTGCCCGTGTTCCTGGTTTTCCTCTTTGGGCAGAGGTTCCTCATCAAGGGAATTGCGACGACGGGCATCAAGTAGGTGCGAACCAATGACTTGCCTGGATTCCGGTAAGTAACCACCCGCAAGTACTTGTAACACAAGATAGCTACTTATATTATTAGTTGGAAAGCGTTTTCCTCATCCTTCAAGATCAAAGAAGATCGGAGTGAACTGTGCAACTGTTCTCCACCAGGCCCGCCCCTGAGGCCGAGCCCGGCCGTCCCAAGGCATCCAAAACCCCGCGAAGGCTGCGCAAGGGGGGAGCCGTTGCTGCCGCAGCCGCCGTCGTCCTTGCACTCAGCGCCTGCGGCGGTGGATCTGGCGCCCAGAGCGCCGATGGAACGGTTGAGCTCCGCTTCTCCTGGTGGGGCAGTGACAAGAGGGCGCAGGTGACCCAGGAAGCCATTAAGGCCTTTGAAGCCGAAAACCCAAACATAAAGATCAAACCGGAGTACGGCGACTGGAGCGGTTACTGGGACAAGCTGGCTACTCAGGTGGCTGCCAATGACGCCCCCGACATCATCCAGATGGACGAGAAGTACATCACCGAGTACTCCAGCCGCGGAGCGCTGCTTGACCTCTCGAAGTACGACATCGACACGTCCAAGCTCGACGAGGCCACTCTCAAGGCGGGGCAGAGCGACGACGGCCTGACGGGTGTCCCGGCCGGCATCAATGCGGCCACCATCCTGGCAAACCCGGCGGTGTTCAAGGCTGCAGGCGTGGCATTGCCCGACGACGCGACCTGGACCTGGGAGGACTTCGAACGGATCTCGGCCGAAGTGACGGCGAAGTCCCCGAAGGGCACCTACGGGGCGGCCGCCTACGGGACCGATGAGGCGTCCCTCGGAGTGTGGCTGCGGCAGAACGGAAAGTCCCTCTACACGGACGATGGCAAGCTCGGCTTCGAACCGGCGGATATCGCCGCTTGGTGGGCGTTCCTCAAGCAGATGAGCGAGGGCAAGGCAGTTCCCTCGGCGTCGGAGGTCGTTGAAGCTGAAGCAGCGCCTCTGGACCAGAGCGGTCTCGCTACGGGTAAGAATGGACTCGCCTTCTGGTGGTCCAACCAGCTTCCCGCCCTGGAAAAGGCCGCAGGCTCCGAACTGAAGATCCTGAGGTTCCCCACAAAGACCGGCTCCGCGGCCGACGCCCAGCTCTGGTACAAGGCCTCGCAGTTCTGGTCGGCATCCGCCAGAACCAAACACCCGGAGGAGGTCGCCAAGTTCATCAACTTCCTGGCGAACGACGACAAGGCAGGCCAGGCACTCCTGGCCGACCGCGGTGTCTACCCGAACACCGATGTGCGCAAGGCGATCTCCGCCAAGCTGACGCCTGCGGACGTCAAGGTTGTGAAGTTCATCGACCAGATCAAGAACGAACTGGGCGAGGCTCCTGCGCCGCCGCCGAAGGGCGCAGGTGCCATCCAGGAAATCATCAAGCGCTACACCTCGGAGGTGCTGTTCAACAGGCTCTCGCCAGATGAAGCCGGCAAGAAAGCGGTGGATGAGATGAGTTCCGCGATCAGCAGCTAGCTCCACCACGGAAATGAAAACCCCGGGCAGTCTCCCAAAGGAGGCTGCCCGGGGTTTTCTGCGCGACGGGATTTTCTCCGCGCAGGCGTGGAGTTTTTGTCCATTTGTCACGACTTCGGGCCCCTTTTGCGGCCATTATCTGTACAAAAACTCGCCAACGGTCAGTCCTCCGCGACCACTGCCACCCCTCCGCCGGGAACGACGCCCGCGAAACGCCCGCCCCCCAGCAGTTCCTCGCCGTCGGCCTTGACTGCCGCGTCCGCCCGGCCGTGGTTGATGGCGAACAGGAAGCGGCGCCCGTCGGCGGTGACCCGCCGGGTGAGTTCGACGCCGGCAGCCGCCTCCGCGGTGGCCGCCACTCCCGCTTCGGCCAGGAGCTTGTCCAGGAGGTTTTCGATGCCGTCGCGGTCCGGAAGCGTTGCCAGGTACCAGGCCGAGCCGCGGCCGGCGCCCCGCCGGGTCAGTGCCGGCACCCCGGTGAGCGGATAGCCGGTGAAGGTTGCCAGCGCCTCGGCCCCGGCAAGGTGGACGTGCTCGCTCCAGACCCTGCCGGTGGTGCCGTCGCTCAGGGCAACCTGGTAGTCCTCGAGCAGCGGGTGGAACTCCTCCGTCCGGATCCCCAGCAGTTCCCGGAAGGCGCCCGGGTAGCCGCCCAGCCGGACGTGGTCGCGCTCATCCACAATCCCACTGAAGTAGCTGACCAGCACCGTGGCGCCGGCTTCCGCCGCGGCGGCGATGTTGGCCGCAGCGGCATCGGTGACGCAGTACAGCGTGCACACCAGGACCAGGCTGTAGCCCGTCAGGTCCGCGGCGGGATGGACGAAGTCCACGCCGACGCCGCGCAGGAACAGGGAACGGTGGAATTCACGCATCAGGTCGAGGTACTTCACATCGACGCTCGGGTGCGAGTCCAGTTCGCTGGCCCACCAGGCCTCGTAGTCGAACACGATGGCCACGCGGGATTCGACGGTGGAACCCTTGACCGGGCCGAGTTTCCCGAGGGCTTCGCCCAGGGCCACCACTTCGCGCCACACCCGGGTGTCGCGGCCGCCGTGCGGCACCATGGCCGAGTGGAACTTCTCGGCGCCGGCAACGCTCTGCCGCCACTGGAAGAACATGACGGCGTCGGCGCCGCGGGCCACGTGCGCCAGGGAATTGCGGAGCATCTCGCCGGGCATCTTCGGCTGGTTGCGCGGCTGCCAGTTCACGGCCGACGTCGAGTGCTCCATCAGGATCCAGGGCCGGTTGCCCGCCACGCCGCGCGTGAGGTCCGCGCTGAACGCCAGTTCGATTTCCCGCTCCGGGTCGGCGGCCACCAGGTAGTGGTCGTTGGCCACCACGTCCAGGTTCTGCGCCCAGTCGAAGTAGTCCAGGGGCTTGGTGGCACTGGAAACCATGAGGTTGGTGGTGGCCGGAACGTCCGGGGTCACCTCCCGGATGACGGCGAGGAGGCTGCGGCAGTAGTCCATCAGCGCCCAGGAGCTGAACCGCTGGAAGTCCAGCCGCTGCGTCGGGTTGAGCGTGGTGGGGGCGGACCGCGGCGGGATGATCTCCTCGAAGGAGGCATAGTGCTGGGACCAGAATGCCGTGCCCCACGCCTCGTTCAGCGCCTCGATGCTGCCGTAGCGCTGTTCCAGCCAGCGCCGGAACGCCGCGGCGTCCTCCTCGCCATAGAATTCTGACACGTGGCAGCCCAGTTCGTTGTCCACGTGCCACAGGGCCAGGGCCGGGTGGTCCTTGTACCGTTCGGCCAGCTTCCGGGTGATGCCCGCCGCATACCGGCGGTAAACAGCGGACGACGGCGAGTAGTGCCGCCGGGAGCCCCGTTCCAGGACGGTGCCCTCCGCCGTGACCGGCAGGATTTCCGGATGCTTCCGCACGAGCCAGGCTGGGGGAGCGGCCGTTGCCGTGGCGAGGGCAACCCTGATGCCGGCGCCGGCCAGGTTGTCCAGCACCTCATCCAGCCAGCCGAACTCGTATTTGCCCTCCCGCGGCTCCAGCAGCGCCCAGGAAAAGATGGCCACGCTCAGCAGGGTGACGCCGGCCTCCTTCATGAGCCCGATGTCCTCCAGCCGCACCTCCGCCGGCCACTGTTCGGGGTTGTAGTCGCCGCCGAACGCCAGACCGGCGCCGCTGTTCCAGGCAGGAAGTTGGGAAGGGGCTTGGTGCTCGGGCATGGGCGCTCCTTTGTGGGGACGGTGGTCAGCCTAGTCCTTGTGCCGGGAGGCCACCAGCGATTCGACGGCGGCCGGCGACAGTTCGCCGTCGCACACCCACACGCTCAGGCTCCGTCGGAGGGTTTCTCCGGCGACCAGTGCCACCGGCCTGTCCCACGCCAGGGCGGAACCGACGCCCGGGTAGCCGGAGGACCGGACGAACCACGGATCATCCGCCTCGGCCGGGGCACTGAAGACAAGGGTCGCAGCCTGCCCGGAGCGGATCCCCGGGACTTCGCCGAAGGAGGCGGTCCATGCCAGCCACGGCGCGACGGAACCATGGACGGCCGGTTCGCCCTCGGCGTCGGACGTAAAAATCCGGGCACCGCTGCAGGCCGGCAGGCGCCAGAAGAAGCCGCCATATCCGCTGCCGGCGGCTCCGTTGGAGCCGGGACTGCCCAAGGAAACGTCGACGACGGCGGCCAGCTCGCTGCGCAGGTCCAGGCGCCACACGCGCTCGCCCAGGATCTCACGGCTGACGGTGCGCTGTTCGGTCAGCAGCGGCTGTCCGCCGGCGCCGAGCCAGCGGAGCTGCCGGGTCTTCGGCCCATCGGGTGCCGGGTCTTCCGACGCCGGCCCGTCCGACGCCGGGTCTTCGGCGTTGGCGGCCGGCTCGATCCGGCCGTGGTCCTGCCGGGAGACATATGCCCCGGCGTCGCGCACATACGTCCTGCCGCCCCAGAAGTTGGTCCCGTTGACGTCCTGGAGCGCGAAGCCTGCACCCAGATGCCAGGGGTGGTCGGCGGGCAGGTGGTCCGTCACCACGGTTCCGCCCAACGTGGTGACGGGGTGCAGGTAGGGGCGCGGGGAGAGGCTCTGCTGAAGCATGGCGCCGGTGCGCTCGACCGCCAGCGGCCTGCCGCCTGCGTCGAACAGGACGCCGGTCCCGGCGTCGGAGCGCCGCGCCCACGGCAGGGCCAGCTCGCTGAAGGTGGCGTGGGCACCGATCGCCCGCTCCAGCGCGTCCTCGATGCCGGGAACCACGGCCCGGGCGGCGTCACCGGCTCCCTCCCAGAGCACGTGGGCGGGGCCGATCAGCGCCGGCGGCCCGGCCGTCCGGACAGCCTCGAGAACCGTCATGAACGCTCCGGAGTCGTTGAGGGCACTGGCCAGTTCCCGGCGTCCGGCCAGATGCTCCAGCAGGTTTTCAGTCAGGTCGTCGCGGCCGAACTCCAGAGACTCCTCTCCGTCGGCGGTGCTGATATGCAGCCGGTCCTCCGTGTAGTGGAAGACGGCCGTTCCTTCCGAACCCTGAAGCGTGATGTAGGGCTCCACGGACTCCGAGGCGCAGAGCGTCAGGGCGCAGGTAATTGGCGGGCCCCCGGCAGTGCGGATCCGGATGACCGACGTGTCGTCGGATTCAATGTCGTTCACCCGGTACAGGTCCGTCTCCACGGAGGCCACATCCTCCACGGTTCGGGCACCGGCGATCCGCAGGGCGGTGGCGATGGCATGCGCCAGGGGATTGGTGGCCACGCCGTCCACCACGTCAACGCCGTCGAGGCTGCGCTTCCCGGCCCAGCGTGAGCGCTTGTAGTAGGCGCGGTCCCGCACCCAGCGACCGGTTGCGCCGATTCCCTGAAGGGTGCCGATGGTGCTGTCCCGGATGAGCTTGTCGATGGCGGCCAGCGCCTGCGAACCCAGGCTCTGGAAGCCGATCTGCACGCTGCGCCCGGATGCCTCGGCTGCCTCCTGCAGCCGCCGGAAGTCGGCCAGGGATGCCACCGGCGGCTTTTCCAGGTAGAGGTCAGCGCCGGAGGCAAGGGTGGCGAGCGCCAGCGGAGCGTGGGTCTGGATGGGGGTGGCCACGATGACCACATCCGGTCTGTGGCCGCCCGCCAGGAGCGACTGCAGGTCGGGGTGAATTGCGGCGGTGCCGGCCAGCGCGCCGGGGGCCGGGGGAGTCGGGTCCGCCACGGCAACGAGCTCCACCTTGCCGTCCTGCTGCAGCCGTTCGAGGTTCTTCAGATGGATGGCGCCGAAGCCGTGGACGCCGACCAGGGCCACCCGCGCGGGACCGGTGCGGTCAGCGGACGGCTCGTCCTGCGGCCGGATGTTCGCTGCCTGCGCTTGGGGCGAGGTCTCCATCGTGCTCCTGTCCGGCGCTGCGGGCTGCGGCGACGCCATCGTCAAACGGTGCCAGGGAAGCGGATGCAGGGCAGAATCAGCAAGCGCTTTCCTTGGCTGTTCTGGCCAGTGTACTCCTTCAAAGGCACCTTATGGAACGTTTCAAAATCCCGGGCCCGCAAAATCCCGGGCCCACGGGCGGTGTTGCTCCTAGGCGGGGGCTGCAGCGCCCGCTGTGCTCTGCCGGACCACCAGCTCCGGTGTGAACACGACGGCGCGGTGCCGCGGGTGCTGGGCGTCCAGTTCCTCCGTCAGCAGTTCGACGGCCGTCCTGCCGATTGCTTCGGTTGGCTGGCGGATGGAGGAGAGCGGAACGACGGCGGACACTGCGAAGTCGATATCGTCATAGCCGATCAGGGCCACGTCGTCGGGGATGCGAACGCCGTTCATCATGGTCAGCGACTGCATGACGCCGAGGGCCAGCAGGTCGTTGGCGCAAAAGATGCCGTCCGGCATCTTCCCGGCTTCCCGCTCCACGAGGCTGTCGCCCACGCCGCGGCCGGCCAGCACGGACTGGCCGTCGGAGTCCAGTACTTCCAGCGCCGCGCCGTCCACTTCGGCCACCGCGCGCCGGGCACCGCCTAGGCGGTCGGACACCTGGCGGATGGACAGTGGCCCGCCCACGAAGGCCAGCCTCCTGCGCCCAAGATCAAGGAGGTGCCGGGCAGCAAGGTACCCGCCGGCGTCGTCATCCACTGAAACGGAACTGAAGCGGTCCTCCTCAGCCAGCCGGTCTACCAGGACCGTCGGGACCCCGCGCTGCCGCAGTGCATCGAGCCTGTCGGCGACGTCCCCGACGGGGGAGATGAGCAGGCCCTGGACCCGCTGTTCCTGGAAGAGGTCGATGTAGTGCGATTCGCGTTTGGCGTCGTGGCCGCTGTCGCCCAGCAGCACGGCGCTGCCGTTCACGGCAGCCGCATCCTCTGCCGCACGTACCAGCGAGGTGAAGAACGGGTTGCCGACGTCCAGGACCACGACGCCGATGGTGCGGCTGTGCCCGGCGCGCAGCTGCCGTGCGGCGTCGTTGCGCACAAAGCCGAGTTCGTCGATGGCTTTCAGCACCCTGTCCTTGGTCCGCGCGGAGACGCGGTCAGGATTGTTGAGGACGTTGGAGACCGTTCCCACCGCAACCTGCGCATGGTTGGCCACATCCTTGATGCTGGCTGCCCTCGACATTCTGCTGTCCTCCGAAAGGTCGGTCGCTTGGGGGATGTGGCGCTGCGATCCTCCTAGGGCCAGCGTACTTCGCATCGCGTTGATTAACGATTCAAAACGGTGTGAACTGCACCGGAGCGGCCTTGATCCGGGGATCCTCGCACGCTCTTGACACGATTCACGGCATCCCCTAGCGTGTGAGGAGATTCACAAATGAATCGATTCATACAAAGGAGTATAGGCCATGGACGACTACGACGTCGGCCTCCGGAGCAGCCCTGACAGCGCAGCCAACAGTGTTCCTGTGCTGGAGCTGCGGGATATCCATAAGTCTTTTGGTGCCGTTAAGGCCCTGCAAGGAGCGAACCTCAGCCTGCACAAGGGCCAGGTCACGGCACTGGTCGGTGAAAACGGCGCCGGCAAGTCCACCATGGTCAAGACCCTCGCCGGCCTGCACCAGCAGGACCGCGGGCAGGTCTTCCTGGACGGTGAAGAAGTGTCCTTCCGCGACCCCCTTCACGCCCGCGAGGCAGGGATCGCGGTGATCTACCAGGAGCCCACCATGTTCCCCGACCTGACGGTCGCGGAGAACATTTTCATGGGCCGCCAGCCGGTCCGGTCACTGAGGCGCATCGACCGGAAGGCCATGCGCCAGCAGGCCCTTGAGCTCTTCCGCCAGCTCGGCGTGAAAATCGATCCCGACCGGGCTGCCCAGGGCCTCTCCATCGCCGACCAGCAGGTGGTGGAGATCGCCAAGGCCATCAGCCTCAACGCGCGCGTGCTCATTATGGATGAGCCCACGGCGGCGCTCTCCGGAGTGGAGGTTGACCGACTGTTCGCGGTGACGCGCACCCTGCAGGAACGCGGCGCGGCCGTTCTCTTCATTTCGCACCGCTTCGAGGAGGTGTTTGCGCTGGCCGACTGGATCACGGTGATGCGTGACGGGGCGCATGTTGCAACGTCGCCTGCCGCCAGCCTCGCTGTCGATGAGGTGATCCGGCAGATGGTCGGCCGCGACGTCGCCTCGCTCTTCCCCAAACAGGAAACCGTCATCGGTGATATCGCCCTGGATGTCAGGGGACTCAGCCGGAAGGGCGTGTTCTCTGACATCTCCTTCAACGTTAAGGCAGGCGAGATCGTGGGACTGAGCGGCCTCGTCGGAGCAGGGCGGTCTGAGGTTGCCCGGGCAATCTTCGGCATCGACAAGTACGACTCCGGCACAGTCCAGGTCCGCGGCAAGGGATTGAAACCCCTCTCCCCGCGCGACTCCATGGCGGCGGGCCTGGGCTTCGTCCCCGAAGACCGCCGCAAACAGGGTCTGGTCATGGAACTGAACGTCAGCCGCAACCTGACCCTGACGCTGCGCAGGAAACTCAGCCGCTTCGGGCTATTGACCAACCAGGCAGAGGCCCAGTCCACCAAGGAATGGGCCAGGAAGCTGCAGATCAAAGCCGGCGCACCGACGTCGCCCATTTCCACCCTCTCCGGTGGCAACCAGCAGAAGGTCGTCCTCGGCAAGTGGCTGGCCACCGGCCCCAAGGTCCTGATCATCGACGAGCCCACCCGGGGCATCGACGTCGGCACGAAATCCGAAGTGCACCGGCTCATCTCCGAACTCGCCGGGACTGGCCTGGCCGTTCTGATGATTTCCTCCGAACTACCGGAGATCCTGGGCATGTCCGACCGCGTCCTGGTCATGCACGAAGGCAGGATCACGGCCGAACTCAGCCGCAGCGAAGCGACCGAGGAAACCGTGATGACGGCAGCCACCGGTGCTGATCCATCCACCCAGGAGACTCCAGCGTGACAACACTAGCCCTCAACCGCCAGCCGTCCGCGGCATGGCTGGGAACACTGACCCGTTCGCGCGAATTCAGCGTCTTCCTGGCCCTGGCGATCCTGGTCGCTGCAACCGTGGCAGCCAACCCGAGGTTCCTCAGCGCCCAAAGCACCAAGGACCTGCTCCTGAATTCCTCGATCCTGGTGATCCTCGCCGTCGGCCAGGCCGTCGTCATCGTCACCAAGAACGTGGACCTGTCCGTCGGATCTGTCCTGGGGCTGACAGCCTTCGCCACCGGCAAGATCTTCATCGCACTGCCCCAGCTGCCCGTCATCGCCATGCTGGCCATTGGCATCGGTCTCGGGGTCATCCTCGGCGCCGTCAACGGGGCACTGATTGCGGTAGCCAAGGTCCCCTCGCTGGTGGTCACGCTCGGTACCCTATACATCTTCCGGGGCGTCGATTTCGCCTGGGCGCAGGGCCAGCAGATCAGCCCCTCGAATCTGTCCCCGTCCTTCCTGGACTTCGGCAGCGGGGCCGTCCTCGGTCTGCCCTACCTGGCCCTCATCGCCCTGGCTGTCGTCATTGCCTTCGGCCTCTACCTGCGGAACTACCGCTCAGGGCGCGAGTTCTACGCCATCGGCTCGGACGTCCTGGCCGCACGGCTGTACGGAATCGGCGTCGGGCGGAAGGTTTTCACCGCGTTCGCCATCTCCGGAGCGCTCGCCGGCCTGGCCGGCGTCATCTACGCAGCCAAATACGGCAACCTCGACGCGACCGCGGGGCAGGGCCTCGAGCTGAACGTCGTGGCCGCCGCCGTCGTCGGCGGTGTCGCCATCGCCGGCGGCGTGGGCACTGTGTACGGGGCGGCCATTGGCGCCGTCCTCCTGACCACCATCACCTCGGCGCTGCCTGTCCTGGGAGTCTCGCCGTTCTGGCAGCGGGCCATGATTGGCGCCCTCATCCTGGCGTCCATTGCCCTCGACCGTTACCTGGCCCTGCGCACCGAGCGCCGCCTGAGAGGACACGACAAACATGCTGGCTGAAACAACACGGCCCGCGCCCGTGCGTGACACGGCCCCGCGCCTTGGTTTTCTCCGCAGCTGGGACACCGCGATCATCGCCGCAGTCCTCCTCAGCATCGCCGTCGCCGCGGCAACGGTGACGGGCTTCGCCTCACCGCGCAACACCGGATTCCTGCTCATCGACCTGATCCCCATCCTCCTGCTCGCCCTCCCCATGACCCTGATCATCCTCACCGGGGAAATCGACCTGTCGGTGGCCAGCGTTGCCGGATTTATCAGCTGCGTCTTCGGGGCACTTTGGAGCGCGGGCATGTCCCTGGAGCTCATTGTTCCCCTGTGCCTGGTCCTGGGCGCGGTCTCGGGCGCGGTCAACGGCGTCCTGGTTTCCGTGCTGGGGCTGCCTTCGCTCGCCGTCACGATCGGTACCCTGGCGCTGTACCGCGGACTGGCCTTCGTGGTTCTCGGCGACCAGGCCGTCACCAGCTTCCCCAGGGCCATCACCAGCGGCCTGCAGGCCAAGATCGGCGCCTCCGGCATCCCGGTATGGATCATCCCCGTGATCATCCTCGCCATTATCTTCGGGGTGATCCTGCACTTCACCGGCTTCGGGCGGTCCCTGTTCGCCATCGGCTACAGCGAGGAGGCTGCCCGGTTCGCCGGCATCCGCGTGGCGCAGACCAAGTTCTGGCTCTTCATTGTGTCCGGTGCGATGGCTGCCCTGGTGGGTGTCTGGTGGACCCTGCGCTACGGCAGCGCCCGCGGTGACAACGCCACAGGCCTCGAACTCTCAGTCATCGCAGCCGTCCTGCTCGGCGGGGTGTCAATCTTCGGCGGCAAGGGCAACCTTCCCGGCGTCATCGCCGGGGTGGTCCTCCTGGGCATCCTGCGCAACGCCCTCCAGCTGGCCCGCGTTCCCGAGGACACGCTGTCCATGCTCACCGGCGGGCTGCTGATCCTTGCCGTGGTGGCCCCGAACGCCATTGCCTGGAGCCGAAGCCTGGCCCGTACACGGCGAAGTTCCTAGCCCCCTCTTTTTATAGCAACAACAGTGAAGTTGAGTTGAAAGGCAAACCCATGAAATTCCGTTCCAAGGCGGGCCACCGTCAGGCTGCACCGCTCCTCATCACCCTCGTGACGGGCCTGACCCTGGCGCTCACCGCCTGTGGTGGCACCACCGTCAATTCAGGATCCACCGCGGGGAGCGGCGGATCCAGCCCGTCCGCCTCCGCCAACCCGGATGCACCGCTGAAGGAGGGCCTTAAGGTGGCGTTTTTGCCCAAGCAGCTGAACAACTCCTACTTCACCGTCACCGACCGTGGCGGCAAGACGGCGGTTGAGGAATTCAAGGGCTCCTTCTCGGAAGTGGGGCCGTCGGAGGCCAGCGCCTCCAGCCAGGTCAGCTACATCAACACACTCACCCAGCAGGGTGCGGACGTCATCGCGACGTCGGCCAACGATCCGAAGGCCATCTGTTCGGCACTGGACGAGGCGCGCACCGGCGGGGCCAAGATTGTCACCTTCGACTCCGACACTGACCCGGAATGCCGTGACATCTACATCAACCAGGCCACGGCCGAAGGCATCGCCGCCACCCAGATCAAGCTGATCTCCGAGGCCATCGGAACCGACGGCGGCGACATCGCCATCCTGTCGGCCACGGCCAACGCCACCAACCAGAACGCCTGGATCGCGCTCATGAAGAAGGAACTGGAGAAGCCCGAATACTCCAAGCTAAAGCTGGTGGCCACCGTCTACGGCGACGACAACGCCCAGAAGTCGCAGCAGGAAGTCCAGGCCCTCCTGCAGCAGCACCCCACGCTCAAGGGCATCATCTCCCCGACCACCGTGGGTGTCGCGGCCGCGGCCCAGTACCTGGCCGGCTCCGAGTACAAGGGGAAGGTCCAGCTCACCGGCCTCGGCTTCCCGAGCCAGCTCAAGGAATTCGTCAAGAACGGCACCATGAAGTCGTTCGCGCTGTGGGATGTCGAGAAGCTCGGCTACCTCACCGCCTACGCCGGCGCAGCGCTCGCCTCCGGCCAGATCACCGGGGCCGAAGGCGAGAAGTTCAAGGCCGGCGACATGGGCGAATTCACCGTGGGGGCCGACGGCGTCGTCCTGCTCGGCGACCCGACGGTGTTCACCGCAGACAACGTGGACAAGTTCAACTTCTAAACCACCCGGCGTCGAACCGACTGGGGACGCTCGGGCCGGGGCCTCTTCCGGGGCTCCGGCTTGAGCCTGTTTCTAGCCCGGTCCCGTTTTCCAACGGGTGCAGCCCTTGACACCCCTCAGCAGTAACCAGTAGCTTTGAAACGTAATAATGAAACGATTCAAGACTTTCCCTCCGACCACAACGCCGTCCAGGAGTACACCATGAGAGTTTGCTTCCGATCCTCCGTCCAGCCGGAGCTGCTGGCGGAGTACCGCCGGCGCCACGCTGCCGTCTGGCCGGAGATGCTGACAGCGCTCAAGGACGCCGGCTGGAACAACTACTCGCTGTTCCTCGACGAGGACGGGTTGCTCGTCGGATACCTCGAATGCGACGACTTTGACGTGGTGCGGGCCCGGATGGCCCTCACGGACGTCAACTCCCGCTGGCAGGCCGAAATGGCCACGCTCTTCCGGGAGAGCGATCTTCCGCCCGATCAGGGCTTCCGGGTGCTCGACGAGGTGTTCAACCTCGACCAGCAGCTGAGGGCGGCCGCCGACGGCGACCCGAATGCCGGTACTCCCGGGCACTGAAACTTCCAACAACAGACACTGCCCGCGCAGGCACTGCCAAACAAACACACACTTTCCAACCTGACGAAAGAATGATCATGAACAACACAGCATCGGCGCTGGGCCGGCTTTCGGAGCTGGCGATTGAGGTCCCGTCGTGGGCTTATGGAAACTCGGGCACGCGGTTTAAAGTGTTCGGCACCCCCGGTACTCCGCGGACGGTCCAGGAGAAGCTGGCGGACGCGGCCAAGGTCCACGAGCTGACGGGTCTGGCCCCCACTGTGGCCCTGCATATCCCGTGGGACAAGGTGGACGACTATGCCGCGCTGAAGGAGTACGCGGCCGGTCTGGGTGTGGGGCTGGGCACGATCAATTCGAACACGTTCCAGGATGACGAGTACAAGTTCGGTTCGCTGACGTCCTCGGATCCGGCCGTGCGTCGCCGGGCGATCGACCACCACTTTGAATGCATCGACATCATGCACGCCACCGGGTCGCGGGATCTGAAGATCTGGCTCGCTGACGGCACCAATTATCCGGGCCAGGATGACATGCGCGGCCGGCAGGACCGCCTGGCTGAGTCGCTGCAGGAGATTTACGCCCGCCTGGGTGAGGACCAGCGCCTGGTGCTGGAGTACAAGTTCTTCGAGCCGGCGTTCTACCACACCGACGTTCCGGACTGGGGCACCTCCTACGCCCAGACCCTGGCCCTGGGGGAGAAGGCGTTCGTCTGCCTGGACACCGGCCACCACGCGCCGGGCACGAACATCGAGTTCATCGTGATGCAGCTGCTGCGACTGGGCAAGCTGGGTTCGTTCGACTTTAACTCCCGCTTCTACGCCGATGATGACCTGATCGTGGGGGCGGCGGATCCGTTCCAGCTGTTCCGCATCATGCACGAGGTGATCCGCGGCGGCGGGTTCGGCAAGGATTCCGGTGTCGCGTTGATGCTGGACCAGTGCCACAACCTGGAGGAGAAGATCCCGGGCCAGATCCGCTCCGTGCTGAACGTGCAGGAGATGACCGCCCGCGCCCTGCTGGTGGACACCGCGGCCCTGAACGAGGCCCAGCGTGCCGGGGATGTCCTGGCCGCGAATGCGGTGTTCACCGACGCGTTCTACACCGACGTCCGGCCGGTCCTGGCCGAGTGGCGTGAATCCCGAGGCCTGCCCGCAGACCCGATCGCTGCCTACAAGGCCAGCGGCTACCAGAAGAAAATCAACGAGGACCGCGCAGGCGGCCAGCAAGCCGGATGGGGCGCATAAGAGTTATGACCACGAACAAGACTGTTGAAGACCTGATCACCCGTTCCAACCGGCTGGGCGCGGACAAGCGGAACACGAACTTCGCCGGCGGCAACACCTCCGCCAAGGGTTTCGAGAAGGACCCGGTCACGGGCGAGGACGTTGAACTGCTGTGGGTGAAGGGCTCCGGCGGTGACCTCGGCACCCTGAAAGCCCAGAACCTTGCGGTGCTGCGGCTGGACCGGCTGCAGGCGCTCAGGAACGTCTACCCCGGCGTCGAGCGCGAGGACGAGATGGTGGCCGCGTTCGATTACTGCCTGCACGGCAAGGGCGGCGCCGCGCCGTCGATCGACACCGCCATGCACGGCCTGGTGGACGCAGCCCATGTGGACCACCTGCACCCGGACTCGGGCATCGCCGTCGCCACCGCCGCGGACGGTGAGGCGCTCACCGCCAAGATCTTCGGGGACAAGGTGGTCTGGGTTCCGTGGCGCCGGCCCGGGTTCCAGCTGGGCCTGGACATCGCCGCGATCAAGGACGCCAACCCGCAGGCCATCGGCACCATCCTGGGCGGCCACGGCATCACCGCCTGGGGCGCCACGTCCGGGGAAGCCGAGGCCAACTCGCTCTGGATCATCGACCAGGCCGAACAGTACATCCGCGAGAACGGCAAGGCCGAACCCTTCGGTCCCAAGCTTCCCGGCTACGGAGCCCTGCCCGAAACAGAACGGCGGGCGAAGGCCGCAGCGCTGGCCCCGGTGATCCGCGGCATCGCCTCCGCCGACAAGCCGCAGGTTGGCCACTTCAGCGACGACCCCGCCGTGCTGGAATTCCTCGAAGCCGCAGAGCACCCCCGCCTGGGCGCTTTGGGGACCTCGTGCCCGGACCATTTCCTGCGCACCAAGGTCAAGCCCCTCATCCTGGACCTGCCCGCCGGCGCCACCATCGAAGAGTCCGTGGCCCGGCTTAAGGAACTCCACTCCGAATACCGGACGGACTACCAGGCCTACTACGACCGCCACGCGGACGAAAACAGCCCGGCGATCCGCGGTGCGGACCCGGCCATTGTCCTGGTCCCCGGTGTGGGCATGTTCTCGTTCGGCAAGGACAAGCAGACCGCCCGGGTCGCCGGGGAGTTCTACCTGAACGCCATCAACGTGATGCGCGGCGCCGAAGCGATCTCCACCTACGCCCCGATCGATGAGGCCGAGAAGTTCCGGATCGAGTACTGGGCCCTGGAGGAAGCCAAGCTCGCCCGGATGCCCAAGCCCAAGTCCCACGCCACCCGCATCGCCCTGGTCACCGGTGCCGCGTCGGGCATCGGCAAGGCCATCGCCACCCGCCTCGCCGCGGAAGGCGCCTGCGTGGTCATCGCGGACCTGAACCTGGAAAACGCCCAAGCCGTTGCGGAAGAGCTCGGCGGCCCGGACGTCGCCGTCGGCATCCAGGCCGACGTCACCGACGAAGCGCAGGTCGCCGCCGCCATCGACGAGGCGGTGCTGGCCTTCGGCGGCCTCGACCTGGTCGTGAACAACGCCGGCCTGTCCATCTCCAAGCCGCTGCTGGACACCACCGAGAAGGACTGGGACCTGCAGCACAACGTGATGGCCAAGGGCTCCTTCCTGGTGGCCAAGGCCGCCGCGAAGGCCATGATCAACCAGGGCCTGGGCGGGGACATCATCTATATCTCCTCCAAGAACTCTGTGTTCGCCGGCCCCAACAACATCGCCTACTCCGCCACCAAGGCCGACCAGGCCCACCAGGTCCGCCTGCTCGCGGCGGAACTGGGGGAGTACGGCATCCGTGTCAACGGCATCAACCCCGACGGCGTGGTCCGCGGCTCCGGAATCTTCGCCGGCGGCTGGGGCGCCAAACGCGCCGCGGTCTACGGCGTGGACGAGGAAAAACTGGGCGAGTACTACGCCCAGCGCACCCTGCTCAAACGCGAAGTCCTCCCCGAACACGTCGCCAACGCCGCGGCCGTGCTCACCAGCAACGAACTCTCCCACACCACCGGCCTCCACATCCCCGTGGACGCCGGCGTCGCCGCGGCATTCCTCCGGTGAGCACCCTGCCAACTGCCGATGTCGACGGCGGCCTGTTCGCCGGCGGCGTGTTCGCCGCCGTCGATATCGGCGCCTCCTCCGGGCGCGTCATCCTGGGACGGATCAGTGCCGGGACGGCGGAGATGGAAACTGTCCACCGGTTCCCCAACGGTGTACTGGAGATCGACGGCGGCCTCCGCTGGGACTTCAACGCCCTCTTCGCCGAGGTGCTCACCGGCCTCGCTGCCGCCGGCAAGGCGGCGGGGGAACGCGGGCAGACGGTCACCAGCATCGGCATCGACACCTGGGCCGTGGACTACGGACTGGTGGCCGCCGCCGGGAACCTGACCGCGCAGCCCTACAGCTACCGGGACGAACGCAGCCGCGCCGCCGTCGCCCGGGTCCACGAAAAACTGGAGCCGGCCCGGCTCTACGCCACCAACGGCCTGCAGTTCCTGCAGTTCAACACCATCTACCAGCTCGCCACCGAACCCGGCCTGGACGGCCTCCAGGCACTGCTCATGCCGGACCTGATCGCGTTCCTGCTCACGGGCGTCCGGCGGACCGAGGCCACCAATGCTTCCACCACGGGCCTGCTCGACGCCACTACCGGAGAATGGGCCGCGGAGTTCTTCACGGCACTGGGTCTGCCGGAGGACCTCTTCCCGCCGCTGATCCAGCCGGGCGAAACCGTCGGCACCCTGCTGCCCGGGATGGCCGAACGGACCGGACTGCCCGTAGCAACGAAGGTGGTGGCCGTCGGCTCGCACGACACCGCCTCCGCCGTTGCGGCCGTCCCCGCACGCCGGGAGAACTTCGCCTATATCTCCTCGGGCACCTGGTCCCTCGTGGGGCTCGAACTGAAGCATCCGGTGCTCACCGAAGCCAGCCGCGCCGCGAACTTCACCAACGAAGGCGGCGTGGACGGAACCACCCGCTACTTGCGCAATGTCGGCGGCCTCTGGCTGCTCAGCGAATGCCAGCGCACCTGGGCGGCAGAAGGATTCCGGCCGGAGCTGACGGACCTGCTTGCCGGGGCGGCAGCCCTGCCGCCCGGCGGGCCGCAGATCAACCCCGACGACCCCGCCTTCATCGCCCCCGGGAACATGCCGGACCGGATCCGGGCCGCCGTCGGGGCCGCCGGTGCCGTCCTTCGCGACGGGCCTGTGGCGATCGTCCGGTGCATCCTCGACAGCCTGGCGGCCGGCTACGCGCGCACGATCGCCGACGCCGAACGCCTCGCCGGCGTGCCGGCCGACGTCGTGCACATCGTGGGCGGCGGTTCACAGAACAAGCTGCTATGCCGGCTCACCGCCCAGGCAACCGGCAAGCCGGTCATCGCCGGCCCGGTCGAGGCGACGGCCCTGGGCAATGTGCTGGTCCAGGCCCGGGCGGCAGGTGCCGTCACCGGCGGACTCGGCGCGCTCCGGGAGCTGGTCCGCGCGTCACACAGGCTCGACAGGTTCGAGGCCGCGCTGGTCTGATAGGACAAAGCCGCTGCCCCACCGGGGAACTGACCGGCCCAGGAAGAACGGAAATCCATGCCGCTGTTTGATCTGCCCCTCGAGGAGCTGCGCCGGTACACGTCCGCAGTGACACTGCCGCCCGACTTCCAGGCGTTCTGGGACCGCACCGTGGACGAGGCGCGCGCCTTTCCGCTGGACGCCGTCTTTGAACCCGTGGAAAACTACCTGGCCGTCGTGGACACCTTCGACGTCACATTCGCCGGCTACGGAGGCGCGCCCGTAAAAGGGTGGCTGCACCTGCCGGTGACCCGGGAAGCCGGAACCCGGCTGCCTGCCGTCGTGCAGTACGCCGGCTATTCCGGCGGCCGCGGGCTGGCCAACCAGGACACCCGGTGGGCGCAGGCAGGCTACGCGCACTTCATCATGGACACCAGGGGCCAGGGCTACCGCGGGGCGGTCGGTGAGACCGCGGACCCGCACCCGTCGGCAGGGGAGGTGGCATATGCGGGCCTGATGACCCGGGGCGCGGCCAGCCGCGAGGACTACTACTACCGCCGGGTGTACATTGACGGGTTCCGCGCCGTTGAAGCGGTGCAGGCGCATCCGGACGTGGACGCTTCCCGGGTGGTGGTGGCCGGGGTCAGCCAGGGCGGCGGCATCACCGTCGCCGTGGCTGGGCTCGCCGCCGGAAGGCTCGACGGCATCGTCGCCGCACTGCCGGACGTCCCGTTCCTCCAGGACTTCCCGCGTGCCATCGACATCGCGCCGCGCGGACCGTATCCGGAAATTGCCGGCTTCCTGGGCCGGCACCGCGAGAAATATGAAGCCACGCTGGCCGTGCTCAACTACTTCGACGGCGTCAACCTGGGCAGGTCAGCGACGGTCCCGGCGCTGTTCTCCGTTGCGCAGATGGATGACGTCTGCCCGCCGTCCACCGTCTTCGCCAGCTTCAACGCGTACGGGGCGGATGCGGGTCCAACAGCCGCCGGCGGGGGAGTCGCCAAGGACATCGAGGTGTACCGCTTCAACAACCACGAAGGCGGCCAGGAGCACCACTGGATCCGCCAGCTGCAGTACCTCCGCAAGCTCCTGGGCTGAGGCCCCCGCCTCCCAGCTGAGCGCGAACGTACACTTGTGGCCCTTGGAAAGCGTTTCCTAAGGGCCCCAGGTGTCCGTTCGCGCTTACCCGATTTGCGGCGCCGGTGAGCCCCCGGCTATGGTGTGGCTATGACTAACCGTTGGTATGCGTATTTTTCGTTGGCTCTGGAGGGGCCCGCGTCTAACTGACACGCATCCAACTTTTCCTTCAGAGCCAACAGGGCAGAGATCATTCTCTGCCCTTCGCCATATCTGCGGCGGGTTCTGACCAGGGGCCCGCTCCCACCCGGAACAGGACCCCCACATGAGCGCAACAGCCACCGAAACCCAGCAGCCGACGTCGGAACGCCAGTCCACGTCCAACCTGAGGGTCAGCGAAATCACTGCCCTGCCCACGCCCCAGGAGATGATCGCGGAACTGCCGCTGGACGCGAAGGCGGCCGACGTCGTCGAACGCGGCCGTGACGAAGTCCGGGCCATCATGGACGGCGTGGACGACCGGCTGCTGGTGATCGTCGGCCCGTGCTCCATCCACGATCCCAAGGCCGGCCTGGAATACGCCCGCCGGCTGGTGAGCCAGGCCGAGAAGCACAAGGAAGACCTGCTGATCGTCCTGCGCGCCTACTTCGAGAAGCCGCGGACCACCGTGGGCTGGAAGGGCCTCATCAACGATCCGCACCTGGACGGCAGCCACGACATCGCCGCCGGCCTGCGCGCCGCCCGCAGCTTCCTGCAGCAGGTCACCGCGCTGGGGCTCCCCACTGCCACCGAATTCCTCGAGCCCATCAGCCCGCAGTACATGGCCGATCTCATTTCCTGGGGCGCCATCGGTGCGCGGACCACGGAAAGCCAGATCCACCGCCAGCTCGCTTCCGGCCTCTCCATGCCCATCGGCTTCAAAAACGGGACCGACGGCGACCTGCAGGTGGCGGTCGACGCCTGCAGCGCCGCCGCCTCCGCCCAGGCGTTCCTCGGGATCGACGGCGACGGACGGGCAGCGCTGGTGTCCACCGCCGGCAACCCCGACACCCACGTGATCCTCCGCGGCGGCCGGAAGGGCCCCAACTACTCCTCGGCCGACGTCGAGGCGGCATCGGCGAAGCTCGCGGCCAAGAACCTCAATCCGCGGCTGATCGTGGACGCCAGCCACGCCAACAGCGGCAAGAGCCACCACCGCCAGGCCGAGGTGGCGCTCGAGATCGGCGCCCAGCTCGAAGACGGCGGAACAGCCGCCGGAGCGATCGCCGGCGTCATGCTGGAGAGCTTCCTGGTGGGCGGCGCGCAGAACCTGGACGTGGCCGAGCACGCCGCCGGCCGCTCGGAACTGGTCTACGGCCAGAGCGTCACGGACGCCTGCATGGAGTGGGATGTGACGGCGTCCGTCCTCGAACAGCTGGCGGCGTCGTCGCGGAAGCGGCGGGCTTTCACAATGGCCACGTGAGCATCTAGAGTAACTAGAACACGGTTGTTCGATGGCTCAGCATCGGCGCACACCGCAGATAGACCGGCGTCGTTGCTGAGAGCAAAGGAATATGGGTAATGTCCGCAGAGTCGAACTTCTCGAACGCCAAGTTCTTGACCGTGGCCGAGGTGGCTGAGGTAATGCGTGTCTCTAAAATGACCGTATACCGCCTTGTCCACTCGGGGGAGATGCCCGCCGTCAGGTTCGGCCGCTCCTACCGCGTCCCGGAGGCCGCCGTCGAACAGTACCTTAAGGGTGCTGTCGTGGACGGTCACACGGGCACCGCCTGACGGGACCCGGCTGACCGCACCGATCCCGTGGTTCTGCAGCCGCCTTGGGGGCCGCTGCACGCCACGGGAGCTGTGCTGGTCAGGGGGTGCTCCGGATAGGCGGTACCCTGTTAAGGAACGTTTTACGTCATTGTAAGAATCTGTCAGTTGTTCAGTCTGTTGCTCAGTCCACGGACCTTCTCCATCAGACAGGTACTGCATCTAGTTTGTAAGGAACTTTCGTGGGTTCAGTTATTAAGAAGCGTCGCAAGCGTATGGCCAAGAAGAAGCACCGCAAGTTGCTTCGTAAGACCCGCCACCAGCGCCGCAACAAGAAGTAGAGTCCGCTCTGCGCGTCAATGCCCGTTCCCTTCCGGGGGTGCGGGCATTTTTGCGTCCTGCGGCGCGGCCCACGGGCCTGTCAGACCCGGGGTCCGCGGAAACGGGTGTAGCCGCGCCACAGGCCATAGACCGCGCCGCCTGCGGTGGCTGCCTTCAGCCCCAGCGTGGCCGCGCGCCGGCCGGACCGGAAGTCGTAGACCGGCCAGTTGTGTTCGCGGGCGTGCTTGCGCAGCCGGCCGTCGGGGTTGATCGCCACCGGGTGGCCCACCATGGTCAGCAGCGGGATGTCGTTGTAGGAGTCGCTGTAGGCCCAGCACCGTTTCAGATCGAGGCCGTGCTGGTCCGCGATGCCCTGGACGGCCACGGCCTTGGCGGCGCCGTGCAGGATGTCCCCGACGAGCCTTCCCGTGTAGAAGCCGTCCTTGGTTTCGCCCACTGTTCCGAGGGCGCCGGTGAGGCCCAGCCTGGTGGAAATGACGGTGGCCACCTCGATCGGCGTGGCGGTGACGAGCCAGACCTTCCGGCCCACGCGCAGGTGCTGCTCGGCCAGGGCCTTGGCGCCGGGCCAGATCCGGGAGGCGATCATCTCGTCGTAGACTTCCTCGCCCAGCGCCTTGATGTCCTCTTCGGTGATGCCTGCGGCGAGCCTCAGCGCTGAATCCCGCACTGCGTGGACGTCGTTGAGGTTTTCGCCGCGAAGCACGAACTTGAGCTGCTTCCACGCCATGCCCGCCGCCTGCGCAAGCGTGAAGGCTCCGCGCTGGTGCATTTTCCTTGCCACGTGGAACAGGCTTGCGCCCCGCATGAGGGTGTTGTCGACGTCGAAGAAGGCAGCCTCGCCGTGTTGCTGCTTCGCAACCGGACGGTGGGCCACAGCGACGTACTTCTCCTCGGGCATGCCACTGAGTCTAGTCAATGCAGTGCGCCACATCTGACGGCGTCCGCGTCGCTCCCCGCCGTCAACGGCGATACGGTTGAAGCATGGCAAACCCCGACGTCGTTCTCCTCACCAAAGCTGACTGCCACCTGTGCGCCGCGGCGCGCGACGCCGTCGGAAGGGTAACTGCCGGGCTGGGGCTGACGTGGTCGGAACGGCAGCTGGACGCCGACGACGAGCTGCGCGACCGCTACGCCGAGGAGATCCCTGTGGTGCTGGTGGACGGCGTTCAGCGTGACTTCTGGAAGATCGACGAGGCCCGCCTGGAGCGTGTCCTGCGCCGGGCCATGGCGGGGGATTAGCCGATTTCGAACAACGGCATTGGCTTTGTTGACATAACTGATGGGGATCTAGAGTGGACTCACAACGCGACGCAACGGAGCAGATAGTGACTTCGCTCGATTCACCTCCCCAGGCTGTGCCCGGGCCCACCGGGGCTGCCGGAAAGCAGATTCCGCCGGCGGCCGTGGCCCGGCTGACGATCTACCTGCGCGCGCTGAACTCCCTGCTGGCCGAAGGCACCGAGCGGGTTTCCTCCGAGTCGCTGGCTGAACTTTCCGGCGTCAGCTCCTCGACCCTCCGCAAGGACCTGTCCCACGTCGGCTCCTACGGCACGCGGGGAGTCGGCTACGAGGTGCAGTACCTGAGCCGGCACATTGCCGCAGCCCTGGGCCTCACCCATGACTGGAAAGTCGCGATCGTGGGCGCGGGCAACCTGGGCAAGGCGCTGGCACGCTACGGCGGCTTCGAATCCAGGGGTTTTGACGTTGTTGCCATCTTCGACGCCGACCAGATGGTGGTGGGCAACGAGGTGGGATGGCTGCGCGTCAGCGACGTTGCGGACCTCGAAACGGTCCTGGAACGGACCGGCACCAATATGGTGGTGCTGGCGCTGCCGGCCGCCGTGGCGCAGAGCGTGTGCGACAGGGTGGTAAATGCAGGCGTCCGCAGCATCCTCAGCTTTGCGCCCGTGATGCTCCAGGTGCCCGACGGCGTGACGCTGAGGAAGGTGGACATGGCCACCGAGCTGCAGATCCTCGCTTACCACGCGCAACGGGCGCAGACTCCCGGCCAGCCGGAGTAACTCCGGCGCTCCGGGAATCAGCGCCCGCTGGGTCTTTACTTGATGGTGCTGACGTTCTGCCCGCCTGTTACCGGCCGTAGGGGCCAGGCTGCGAGTAAGGGTTGGCGAACGGCTGCCGCTTCTGGAAGTACGGCGCCGATGCCGGCAAGTACAGCATCACGATCGCGGCGATGCCAAGCAGGCCCACCAGGGTGTTCAGGCCCGGCGGGAACAGGCTGAATACGGAGAGTGCGGCGAACACGGTACCGAGGATGCGCGCCCAGTTCTTGCCCTTCCGGACATTGAAGGCCACCAGCGCGTAGAGGCCGGCGCCGACCAGGGCAAAGACCACCATGGTTCCGATGATGAAGCCCTTGACGTCCTCGAACTGAATGTTCTGGCCGCTGCTGCGCAGCTGCTCCTCGAAGGTGCTTCGCATGGCCGGGTCATCCAGCGACGGGATCGTGACCAGAATGGACAGGATCGACAGGACACCTGCAGCGATGATCATCCACAAGGAATAGTTGACCAGCTTCGGAACGCCGTCGCCCGTGGTTGCCTGGGCCTGTTCCGACGGGTACTGCCCGTAGGGGGACTGGCCATACGGGCTCTGGCCGTACGGGGACTGTCCATACTGCGGAGTGCCCTGTCCGCCCTGGCCGTATTGCGGCGGGTTTTGCCCGTACTGCGGCTGCCCGTACTGCGGAGCGTTCTGGCCGTACTGCGCCTGTCCGTACTGGGGCTGTCCGTACTGGGGAGCGCCCTGCTCACCCTGGCCGTACTGTGGTGTGTTCTGGCCGTACTGCGGCGTGCCCTGCCCGTACTGGGGCGAGTCCTGGCCGTAGCGGGGCTGCCCGCCGGCCGGCTGCGAGCCGTTGTCCGGCTCATTGGAGCCGGGGTCATTGGAGTGCGGGACTGGAGGATTGCTCATGAGCGGTCCTTTGCGTAGTGACGTCTGAATCGGCTACCGGTTCAGACGCCTGCCCTCCCCAGCATGGTTCACTTCCCACCGTACCCCTCGGCGGGTGTGCAGTGGATCATTCCGGAGAGGTATTCCAAAAGCCGTGCCAACCTGCAGAAACGCCGTCCGGCGGGGGAGTGCCGGGCCAGGGATTTGCCAACTGGAAAACGTCCCGAAACGCCGAACGCCCCGCCTGCGGAAAGTCCGCGGACGGGGCGTTTCGAGCCAGCAATCGTGGCTGCGCAGAAACCTAGGCTGCAGGCGCGATGAAGGCCAGTTCAAGGTTGATGGCAACCTTGTCGCTGACCAGGACACCGCCGGCTTCCAGCACGGCGTTCCAGGTCAGGCCGAAGTCCTTGCGGCTGATGGTGGTTTCGGCGGAAACGCCGGCGCGGGTGTTGCCGAAGGGGTCAACGGCAACACCGTTGAATTCGGTCTCGAGGGAGACCGGGCGGGTGACTCCCTTGATGGTCAGGTCGCCCTGGAGTTCGTAGCTGTCACCGTTGGCAACGAGGCCGTTGGAGACGAAGGAGATCTCGGGGAACTTTTCGACGTCGAAGAAGTCTTCGCCGCGGACGTGGCCGTCGCGGTTGGCGTCGCCCGAGTCGAAGCTGGCGGTCTGGATGGTGGCCTCAACCTTGCTGGCCGTCACGTCCTCGGCGAGGTCCAGGGTGGCGGTGGCGTCCTTGAACTGGCCGCGGACCTTGCTGATGCCGGCGTGGCGGACGGTGAAGGCGATCTCGCTGTGGGAGTTGTCGAGGGTCCAGGTGCCGCGGGTGAGCTCGGTGGAAAGTGCCATGGTGGTTCTCCTTGTATCAGTAATCGGACGGATGATTGTTGAAGCTTTTGTTGAAGTCTCAACTAACTGCTGCATCCAGTATAAACATGCATTTGCATGTTTTGTTCCCCCTGCGGGGAACTTTTTTGAAAAATTTTGAGTTCTACTCGATGTAGAAGATTTCGTCATTGCCCCTGCCCTTTGAGAAACTGGTAGACATGCCCCAAGCCACTGTCCATTTGCTCCGCCACGGCGAGGTCCATAACCCCGAGGGTGTCCTGTACGGCAGGCTGCCTGAGTTCCACCTCTCCGAACTTGGCCGGCAAATGGCGCAGACCCTCGCGGAGCACTTCCGTGAACGCGCATCCCAGGGCGCCAACATCGTGTACCTCGTGGCGTCACCGCTTACGCGCGCCCAGGAAACGGCGCAGCCCACCGCGGACGTGCTGGGGCTGGAGATCCACACGGACGGCCGCATCATCGAGGCGGAGAACCACTTCGAAGGGCTGAAGGTCACCCGGGCGGAGCTGCGCAAGCCGAAGCACTGGCGGCACCTTGTCAACCCCTTCCGCCCCTCCTGGGGCGAGCCCTACAAGCTGCAGGCAGCCCGCGTGACCGAGGCCGTCCAGGAAGCCCGCGCCAAGGCCATCGAGCTGGGCGGCGACGGTGCCGAGGCCATCCTGGTCTGCCACCAGCTCCCCATCTGGGCCACCCGGCTCAGCGCCGAGGGAAAGCCTCTGTGGCACGATCCCCGGAAACGCGAATGCACCTTGACCTCCCTGACCTCCCTGGTTTTCGGCGACGACGGCGCCCTGCTGCGCGTGGAGTACAGCGAGCCCGCCGCCGCCCTTCTTCCCGGTGCCTCAAGCACCCCCGGAGCCTAAGTTATGACTGATACACCCAAGAGTTCCCGCCGCAGCGTCCTCGCCGCCGGGGGCCTGGCCCTCATCACGATGGGCCTGTCCGCCTGCGCCCAGGAGGACGCCCTGGCCAAACAGGCCAAAGCCGGGGACAACAAGAACTACGTGGCCGGCGACGGCTCCGTCACCGAGTTTGCCGCATCCGAGCGGAAGTCCGGCATCCAGATCCAGGGCACCCTGTTCGACGGCACCGCCGTGACCCCCAAGGACTTCCAAGGCAAGGTCACCGTGCTGAACTTCTGGTTCGCCGCCTGCGCGCCCTGCCGGGTGGAGGCGCCGTCGCTGGAAGCGCTCCACCAGGAGTTCAAGGGCAAGGGCGTGCAGTTCTTCGGCGTGAACCTGCGCGATGAGAAGGCCACCGCTGACGCCTTCGACAAGACTTTCGGCCTCACCTACCCGAGCTTCGACGACAAGGACGGCAGCGTCCTGCTGTCCGTTTCCGGTCTGGTGCCTCCGGGCGCAGTCCCCACCACGCTCGTGGTGGACAAGCAGGGCCGGGTGGCGTCGCGCGTGCTGGGGGAGATCGAGAAGGGCACACTCAAAGCCCTCATCCAGTCCGCCGTGGCAGAGTAACCTCCCGTGAACAGCCCCTTCGCCGAAGCCATCCTGAACGGTTCGCTGCTGCTCGCTATCCCGGTGGCACTGCTGGCCGGACTCGTGTCCTTCCTTTCCCCGTGCGTGCTCCCGCTGGTGCCCGGATACCTGGGCTACGTCACGGGACTCACGGGCGTGGACCTGCAGAAGCAGAAGCGCGGCCGCATGCTGGCCGGCATCGGCCTGTTCGTGCTGGGCTTCTCGGTGATCTTCGTGCTCCTCGGCGGGGCGTTCGGGCAGCTGGGGTCGCTGATCTCCGGCGGGCAGAACGCCTGGATCACGCAGGTCCTGGGCGTCCTGGTGATCCTGATGGGCGTGGTGTTCATGGGCGGGTTCTCCTGGTTCCAGCGTGACGCCAAGATCCATGCCAAGCCGCCTGCGGGCCTGTGGGGTGCACCGCTGCTGGGAATCACATTCGGCCTTGGCTGGGCGCCCTGCATCGGACCCACCTATTCCGCTGTCCAGCTCCTCAGCCTTTCCGGCGGCTCCTCCGCGGCGAAGGGCGCGTTCCTGGCCTTCGTCTACAGCCTTGGGCTGGGCATCCCGTTCCTGCTGATCGCCCTCGCGGTGCGCCGCGGCGCGGGCGTGATGTCCTTCTTCCGCAAGCACCGGCTGGCCATCCAGCGCACCGGCGGCGGAGTCCTGATTGCCCTGGGCATCCTGATGGCCACAGGCCTGTGGGGCGCCTGGGTCACCGAATTGCAGTACTGGTTCCAAACCGACGTGAAGTTGCCGATCTGATGAGCGAGCGTGTGAAGTCAACCGAGAAATCCCCGGCCGGGGACGTCCCGCAGCCAGGGTCCAACCAGCCCGGCCAAAGTGACGCTGACCAGAAAGCCGTACCTAACGACGCCCTGAAGGCTGCCAAGGCCGGGGCCGCCGTGCCGTCCCTGGGCTTCGTGGGCATGCTCCGCTGGGCCTGGACGCAGCTGACCAGCATGCGCACCGCGCTGTTCCTCCTGCTGCTCCTGGCAGTGGCGGCGGTGCCGGGATCGCTGTTCCCGCAGCGGCCCGCCAACCCTTCTGTCGTCACGCAGTACATCAAGGACCACCCCGACTACGGCAAGCTGCTGGACTCGCTCCAGCTGTACGATGTCTACTCGTCGGCCTGGTTCTCGGCGATCTACATCCTGCTGTTCATCTCGCTGATCGGCTGCGTGGTGCCCCGCGCCATCGCCCACTACAAGGCCATGCGTTCGCAGCCCCCGCGCACCCCGAAGCGCCTCTCGCGCCTGCCGGAGTACGGCACCCTGGTGGTGCCCGCGGACGCCGGGATCCCGGCGTCGGACGCCATTGAGGACGCAGCGGCGCTGCTGAAGAAGCGCGGGTACCGCGTTGAGGTAAGGCACGACGGCGGGGCGCGGCCGTCTTTGGGGGCCGAGCGCGGCTTCCTGAAGGAAGTGGGAAACCTTGTTTTCCACACCTCGCTGATCGGCGTGCTGGTGTCCGTGGCCATCGGCGGCCTGTTCGGGTACAGCGGCCAGCGGATCCTGGTGGAGGGCGACACGTTCGTGAACACCCTGGTGGGCTATGACCAGTTCAATCCCGGCACGAACTTCCAAAGCAGCCAGCTCCAGCCGTACTCGATCCAGCTGGACAAGTTCCAGGCCACGTTCGACCGGGAATCCCAGGGCAAGTTCGGCCAGCCCATCGACTTCACGGCGGACGTCACCACCAAGGAAAACCCCGGTGCCCCGGCCAAGAAGGAAGTCCTCAAGGTCAACGATCCCGTCACGCTCGGCGGCACCAGCATCTACCTGACCGGCAACGGCTACGCGCCCGTGGTCACTGTCCGCGACGGCAACGGCAACATCGCCATGCAGGGTCCTGTGGTGGCCAAGCTGCAGGGGGACAACTACTACTCCTCCGTGGTGATCAAGGTCCCTGACGCGAAGCCCGACCAGCTGGGCTTCGCCGGCTTCTTCCTGCCCACCGCGTTCGTGACCGACCAGGGGATCTCCTTCAGCGGCGATCCTGAGCTCATCAACCCGCAGCTGAGCCTGAACTCCTTCTACGGTGACCTTGGCCTGGACAAGGGTGCCCCGCAGAACGTCTTTGAGCTCGACGTCAAGAACCTCAAGGAACTCAACAGCCGAAACCTCAAGGCCGGCGGCATCACGCTCGCGCCGGGCAACACCTACACGCTGCCGGAAGGCAAGGGTTCCATCACGTTCGACGGCGTGAAGAAGTACGTGGGCGTGGACATCCACCACAACCCCGGGCAGCTCTCGGCGCTGATCTTTGCGCTGATTGCAGTGGCCGGGCTGATCGTCTCGCTTTACGTGAACCGGCGCCGCGTCTGGGTCCGCACCGGCACCCACGAGGACGGCCGGACCATGGTGGAATACGGGCTCCTGGCCCGCGGCGAGGACCACCGGCTGGCCGGCGAGGCGGCCGCGCTGCGCGACCTCCTGTCCCGCCAGTGGAACCTGGCCGCCGACACCCCCGAAACAGCACCTTCCAACTCCTCATCAGCAGGCTCGCCTGAGCCGAAGAAGGACCAGTAATGTTCCCCATCAACGAGACCATGGGCCAGTACAGCGAGCTCTTCATGCTGCTTGCGGCCGGCACCTACACCGTCGCCTTCATCGCGTTCGCGTGGGACCTGGCCAGGAGCAGCAAAGCCCTGAAGGCGATCGACCTCAAGGCCGCAGCCGCAGACTCTCCGGCGGCTTCGTCCGCCAAGGTTCCGGTGGCGGCAGGCGCACCGGGCGCCGCGTCACAGTCGGCGGGCAGCGGCGGGGACCGCCTGGCCGGACCGGCAGACCGTGCCGAGCGGCCGTCGTCGTACTCTGCTGTTTCCGGTGCCGCCGGGCAGACCGCCGACGACAGCATGCGCTACGGTGAGCGCCGTGCACCTGCCCGCGTGGCGGTGGCGCTGACCGTCCTGGGCGCCGCAATCCACGCCGCAGCCGTGCTGACCCGCGCAGTGGGCGCCGGCCGTGTCCCGTGGGGCAACATGTACGAGTTCCTGACCACCGGCGCGTTCGTGGCTGTGGCCGTGTTCCTCGTGGTGCTGGTCCGCCGTGACCTGCGCTTCCTCGGCACGTTCGTGGTGGGCCTGGTGATCATCATGCTGGTGGCCGCGTCCGTGGCGTTCTGGACTCCGGTCGGCCACCTCGTGCCCGCGCTGCAGAGCTACTGGCTCATCATCCACGTCTCCATCGCTGTGCTGTCCTCGGCGCTGTTTACGCTGACGTTCGCGATGTCCGCGCTGCAGCTGGTCCAGTCGCACCGGCAGAAGACCATTGCTGCAGGCGGAGCCGACAAGCTGGGGTTCATGCGCCTGGTGCCGTCCGCGCTGAGCCTGGAGAACCTGTCCTACCGCATCAACGCGATCGCCTTTATCGGCTGGACCTTCACGCTCATGTTCGGTGCGATCTGGGCCGAGAAGGCCTGGGGCCGCTTCTGGGGCTGGGACACCAAGGAAGTCTGGACGTTCGTGATCTGGGTGGTGTACGCCGGCTACCTGCACGCCCGCGCCACCCGCGGCTGGACCGGGACCCGCGCGGCCTGGCTGTCCATCGTGGGCTACCTGTGCGTGGTCTTCAACTTCACCATCGTGAACCAGTTCTTCAACGGCCTGCACTCCTACTCGGGGCTGTAGGGGTTTCCTTCGGGTTGCTTCGGCGCCTCGCCTGCGGGCTGTGGTGCCTTCCGGGGCCCGCAGATTTACCACAAAGGGCCGCATGGGCTCGTCGATTTACCCAAAAGGGCCGCTCAGCTTGCTTGCTGGGCGGCCTTTTTTGGTGAATCTGTGAAGCCGCCAGCCGATCGCCGGGCTTTGCAGGACGGAGCCGGCCGGGCGAGGTCCTGAGCGGAGGGCGAAACGTCAAAGGTCAGCGTGATGGTTTCCAGCCGCGGCTCGACAGGGCCTTGCGGACCTTGGCGATGGCCGTGGGTTCTTTGCCTGGCACCATGGGATCGAGGTCCAGCTGTGTCAGGAGCAAGACGAGCCAGCCCAATCCACGCGCGCGCTCATCACGGTAGATGTCGCTCCTCCGCTGGGCGGGGGTGGCATGGTGGCCGCCGTCGTACTGGATGGCAATCTTGAACTCCTCGTAGGACATGTCGGGGTCCTCGACCCAGCCGCCGGTTTCGTCGAGCATGGGCACGTTGATGGCCGGTTCAGGCAGCCCGGCTTCGACCAGCAGCAGTCGCACTTCGGTCTCCTTCGGTGAATCGGTGTTGGCCCGGATGAGAGCCCTGGCCTTCATTGCTTTGGGGTACCCAGCCCGGCCCTGCTTCCCAGCGAGGAAGGCGTCCAGTGCCTCCTGGGATGAAAGGGGATCCTTGCGGCGCAGAAGGAAGTCGCCGGCAATGACCAGGTCCTGCAGAGACAGAAGTCCGGCCAGGTCGAACCACGTCCGAAGCGGCGACGTGCAGGCCACGTAACGGCCATTGAAGATCTCCTCTTCCGGAAGCGGAAGCCGGTGGCCGCAGACGTTCTTCCTTCGCACAGCCCTGGCGCCGTCCCGGCTGGTCAAATGGATGACAACCTGGTCCTCGAAGCGCAGAGGGAGAGGGAAGCCCCAGAGCGCAGCGGCTGACAGGTGACTGACAACGGCTCCGGTTGCGAGTACCAGCGCCCGCACCCGGACGAGGTGCGTGATCTCCACCGCAGCCGGCGTACGTACCCCGTGGCAGGGGCTCGCCAGGTCGAGGGCCCGTGCCCGCCTGCGGGTGAGACCGGCAGCAGTGGCCTGGCGGATGGTGAACGGCTGTGCCTGCAGTGCGGGCGGAAGAGGGCGTGGACGAGGCATGGAAGCATTCTGCTGCCCGGAGCGGCCCTGCAATGCGTTATCCACAATTTTGGGCCGGTGTGGAGGGATAGTGCTGTTGCCATGCGGATGCATCCTGCTGCAATGCATCCAGCTGCACCTGCATCCTGCTGCGCCGCGTTGCCACAAAGGGCCGCCTGCTGATGCCCTGAAGCGGCCGTTTTTGGTAAACCGACCCAGGGGAGCGGCCATTTTGGTAAATCGGTGCAAAGTGGCGGCGGCTGAGCCGCGAGGGGCTCCCCTGCGCCGCGTTGCCACAAAGGGCCGCCTGCCGATGCCCTGAAGCGGCCGTTTTTGGTAAACCGACCCAGGGGAGCGGCCATTTTTGGTAAATCGAGACGGCGCGCCGCAGAAAAGATGCGCGACGGCGTCCACGTAGCAAAAGGGCCGCTCAGCCTGCTGCCGGGCGGCCCTTTCTGGCGACAGAGATGCGGGTGAGGGCTACTTCGCTTCGGGGTTGCCTTCGGCGTTGGCCTCGCCCGCGGCGCCCGGCTTGCGCGGCCCCGGTTCGCCTGCACTGGAACTGCCGCTGCTCGTGCTGCTCGTGCCCGGAGCGGCACCCGTAGCGCCCGAAGTTCCTGTGGCACCCGTGCGGTGCGGGCCGGCGTCGGCCTGGTTCTTCCGTGCAGCGTCGTTCCGCAGCTTGCGGAGGCGCTCCGCCTCGGCCTGACGGCGGCGCTGCTCGAGGTTGCGCAGGAAATCGGGGTCGTCGTCGGGGGCGGTGGGGTGCTGCGGATAGGCGGGCTGCGCCACGGCCGATGCGCGGGGGCGGCCGATCAGGAACCACAGCGCGGCTCCGATGAGAGGCAGGAGGATCACCATGATGAGCCACGTTGTTTTGGAGAACCCGCGGGTGAGACCCTTGTCAGTGCGGATAACGTCCACCAGTCCATAGACGTAGATGGCGAGGACTGCGACTGCGATGGCGACACGAGGCATGCAATCAGTCTAGCTGTCGAATGCCCCGGCGGAGATTACAGTATGCCCACAGTAATGCGCTAGCAAAACGCCGAACCGGATCCGCAAATGACGCAGGCTACGCTCAGGTAGGACGGCTAAACTTGGATGGTGGCTTTTCTGAAATACACCCTGATCCGGTTCGCGATCTTCCTGCCCCTGTTTGTGCTGTTCGTCTTTCTGCAGCTGGGGTGGTTTCTGGCCGTCGTCTGTGCAGGGCTGATTTCCTTCGCCATCAGCTACCTCTTCTTCCAGAAGCAGCGCGATGCCGCGACGGCGTCACTGCACGCCCGCTTCTCCGGCCGCGCCAAGCCCATCCGCACCGCCGGGGAGATTGACGATGCCCGCGCCGAGGACCACCTCGTGGACACCCACCCGGACGTCACCATCCGCAACGACATCAAGAAGCGCGAACCCCGCGGCGAAGGCGCTTAGGCCCGCAGCCGGGCAGGCCTAGAATCCGGTGCTCAGCACGAGTCCCAGCGAGAAGAGCAGGGCGTAGCCGAGGTTGATGAGGCCAGTCTGCTTCAGGACCGGGATGAGGCTCTTGCGCTTCCGCCCGTTGATCATGAGCCAGGCCGGCATCAGGCAGGCCGGGATCAGCAGCAGCACGATCAGCATCCACGGCCGCGTGGGCGCCAGGATCACCACGAGCAGGATGGCCACGGCCAGCATCAGGACGTAGCTTTCGCGGGCGTGCTTGTCGCCCAGCCGCACCGCCAGGGTCTTCTTCCCGGCCTGGATGTCCGACGGGATGTCCCGCACGTTGTTGGCCATGAGCAGGGCGCAGGCGATCAGGCCTGTTCCGATCGCACCGATCACCGCGGGCAGGCCGATCTGTCCCGCCTGCGTGTAGGTGGTGCCGAGGGTGGCCACCAGCCCGAAGAACACGAACACGAAGACGTCGCCCAGTCCCATGTAGCCGTACGGGTTCTTGCCTCCCGTGTAGCCCCACGCCGCCATCACGCAGCCCACGCCCACCAGCAGCAGCCACCAGGTCTGGGTGATGATCACCAGGACCAGCCCAACCAGCATGGCCAGGCCGAAGGCGCCGAACGCGGCATACTTCACGTGTTCGGGACGGGCAGCGCCGGAACCCACCAGCCGCAGCGGCCCGACGCGGTTCTCGTCCGTCCCGCGGATCCCGTCCGAGTAGTCGTTGGCGTAGTTGACGCCCACCTGCAGCAGCAGCGCCACGAGGGCCGCCAGGACCGCGTTGAGCAGCAGGAAGGAACCCATCTCATAGGCCGCTGCCGAGCCGATCAGGACAGGTGCGATCGCAGCCGGCAGGGTGCGGAGCCGGGCGCCTTGGATCCATTGTGCGGCTGTTGCCACGGTAAGTACCTCGTGTTGGGTCGGTGAAATGTTCGAAAAGCATGGGCGTGCGCTGGACACGCCGAAGCCGCAGCGGCGCGGCAGAACTACTCTATTTTCCCTGATGCAGCGCGTTGAGCCGTTCAATCATCGCCAGCCGGTCCGGTTTGCCGTTGGGCAGCATGATCAGCTCACTGGCCGGCAGCACCGTCTTGGGGGCGAGCAGCCCCAGTGTGCGGTGCCATTCCTCCGCCCACGCGGCCCCGTCCCGTGCGGCGGAAGAGGCGGGGGAGCCCGAAGCGGACCCGGCGATGGCCACATAGGCTGCCACGGCCTGGCCCCATTTGGCGGAGGTGACGCCTGCCACGAAAGCCGCCGTGACGCCGTCGGACTTTTCCAGCTCAGCCTGCACGTGCGCGGCCGAGACCTTCACGCCGCCGGTGATGATGACGTCGTCGGCGCGGCCCAGTACGGTCAGCCGTCCGTCGGCGTCCAGCATGCCGAGATCGTTGGTCCGGTACCAGCGGGTGCCGTTCTCCTCGACGAAGGCCTCCGCCGTCTGCCCCGGCGCGTCCAGGTAACCCGCCGCGAGGGTGGCCCCGCCCAGGTGGATCCGGCCGTCCTCGGCGAGCCGCAGGGCCACGCCCTCAAGCGGATACCCGTCGTACACGCAGCCGCCGCAGGTTTCCGCGGCGCCGTACGTGGTGACCACCCGCAGGCCCGCGTCGCGCGCGGACTCGAGGAGTTCGGCAGAGGCCGGCGCGCCGCCGAGCAGGATGCCGTTGAAGCGGCGCAGCACGGCAAGGGTGTCCGACGACGGGTCGGCGAGCAGGCGCTGCAGCTGCGTGGGCACCAGTGATGTGAAGCGGATGTTGTCGGTCAGCTCCAGTGCGGCCGCCGTGAAGGCGTCGGCGGTAAAGCCTTCGGACAGGTCCATCGCCCAGGGCCGGGTGCCCGCGAACAGCGACCGGACCAGCACCTGCACGCCGGCCACGTACTGCAGCGGCAGGGCCAGGAGCCACTGCCCCTCGCCCTTGAGCGCGAATGCAGTGGCCATCGACGACGCCGCCAGCGCATCAACCGTCAGGACCGTCGCCTTGGGTGTCCCGGTGGACCCGGACGTGCGGACCACAGCGACAGCGTCCTCAAACGCGGGGGTCGGGACCGGCGTCACCACCGGCTCGCCGTCCGGTCCGGCAGAGAGTTCGACGGCGGGACCCTCACCGTGGAGGGCGGCCGCCAGCGCCTTGAGGGCCGGCTCGATATTCACTGCGCGCCCCTGTGGTGTGGGGGCTTGGGGAGTGCGGGCCTGGGGAGCATTGGGGGTGCCTTCCGACGGGTGCGGGCTTAGAAGTAGTACGGGAACTTCGACCAGTCGGGGTCGCGCTTCTGCAGGAACGCTTCCTTGCCCTCCACGGCTTCGTCCGTCATGTACGCCAGCCGGGTGGCTTCACCGGCGAACACCTGCTGGCCGGCCAGGCCGTCGTCGGCGAGGTTGAAGGCGAACTTGAGCATCCGGATGGCCTGCGGGGACTGCCGTGCGATATCCGCGGCGTACTCCAGGGCCACCTCCTCGAGGCGCTCGTGGTCCACGGCCTTGTTCACGGCGCCCATCCGAACCATGTCCTCGGCGGAATACTCACGGGCGAGGAAGAAGATTTCCCGCGCGGCCTTCTGGCCGATCTGGCGGGCCAGGAGCGCCGAGCCGTAGCCGGCGTCGAAACTGCCCACGGTCGCATCCGTCTGCTTGAACTTCCCGAACTGGCGGGAGGCGATGGTCAGGTCCGAGACCACGTGCAGGGAATGCCCGCCGCCGGCTGCCCAGCCGTTGACGACGGCGATGACCACCTTGGGCATGGTCCGCATGAGCCGCTGGACCTCCAGGATGTGGAGCCGGCCGGCGCGGGCAGGGTCGATGGTTTCCTGGGTCTCGCCGTCGGCATACCGGTAGCCGTCCCGCCCGCGGATCCGCTGGTCCCCGCCGGAGCAGAACGAATGCCCGCCGTCCTTGGGGGAGGGCCCGTTGCCCGTCAGCAGCACGGTGGCCACATCCGGCGTCATCCGGGCATGGTCCATGGCGCGGTACAGCTCGTCCACCGTGCCCGGGCGGAACGCGTTGCGGACCTCGGGCCGGTTGAAAGCGATGCGGACGGTGGGCAGGTCCCGCGTCACGGTGCCGTCGCCGGACCGCTCCACCTGCCGGTGGTAGGTCAGGTCCTGGAAGTCGTCGAAGCCGGACACGGTGCGCCAGCGGGACGGGTCAAAGACGTCGGATACCTTGGCGGGGAATTCGTTGCTCACCGTCCAAGTCTAGTAATCGGCTCAGCTGATGCAGAACTCGTTGCCCTCGGGGTCGGCCATGGTGTGCCATTCATGCGGCCCCTGGCTGGCGGTCCACAGGAAGGTGGCGCCGCGGGCCTCGAGCTCGGCGCGGACCTCGTCTTTGTCCCGGCCGTTGAGACGCACGTCCCAGTGCACCCGGTTCTTGATGGTTTTCTGCTCGGGCACGGTCTGGAACAGGAGGCGCCGTTCCGGTGCCTTGGCATCGAGTTCCTCCGTGGGCCGGATCGCCGCGCCGTCCCGCCACACGAGCCTGCCGTTGTGGGTCATGGTCTGGTCCTCGGTGGCGAAGCCCTGGCTGATCATGGACCGGATGAAGCCCTCGTCCTGCGGCTCCACGGACCAGTCCAGCGTTTCGGCCCACCAGTCGGCGAGGTCGTGCGGGTGCTTGCAGTCGATGGCGATCTGAATGTTGAGTCCCATGGCACCAAGCTACGGTGCCTTGGCCGTCCCCGGATAGGGTCTCGGCTTGCTAGCCCTGGACGCGCTGCAGCTGGTCCAGGAGTTCGGGCGGGATCGTGTACAGGAAGATGGCCGCCAGCAGGTTCTTGGCTGCATGGACGAAGTAGGAGAACATCAGGTTCCGCCCCGTCCACATGTAGACGAACACCAGCGTGCCGCCCATGGCCAGGTACGGCATGAGCGCCTGGAGGGTGAGGGCCTCCTGGCCGACGATGTGGAGTGCGGCGAAGAGGAGCACGGACAGCGCGCAGCAGATCCAGATGTTGACGCGCCGGCTCAGCTTCCCGATCAGCAGGTGCCGGAACACGTACTCCTCGACGAACGGCCCCACCACAACAATCAGCGGCACCATCAGCCAGGCCGGCACCTGACGCATGAGGGCCTGCAGCCCGGCCTGGTTCGCGGACGTCTCGGTGGTTCCCGCCACGGCCACCAGGAGGGCGGTGACGATCATCATGACGACGACGGCCAGCGGCACCATCGCGAGGGTGAACCACGGGCGGGTGGCCAGCACTTTGAGGTCCCGCGACACCACGCCCCGGGCGGCGAACAGTGCCAGGGCGCCCACGCAGCCGTAGAACAGGAGATTCACGCTGTAGGATGCGGCGGCCGGCGTCGGGGCCAGCTGCCGGAGCAGGGGCAGGATGAGTTCCCCGGCCAGCGCGAAGAAGGCTGCGACGGCCACGTAAAGCGCGACGGCGGTGAGGTCCAGCGGCGAAAACCGGTAGAGATCCGGCCGCGGAGCAGGAAGCATGCGTCTGGTGTTCACCATGCTTCCAGCGTAGTGCGCCCGACCAGGCGCGAACGGACAGTTGTGGCCCCAAGTGAGCGCTCATTCAGGGCCACAACTGTACGTTCGCGCTTGCCGAGTGGTGCCTCTGGGTGCCCGTGAACCTTGACGGGTCCGCCCGCCGGCGGGCAGGCTTGACCCATGAAGTCCTAATCCACGACGCCGGCACCGCCCGGCGTCGGTCGTGTTCCGGCCTTTCTCCAGTGCGGATGGGGCCACAGACAAGGCCCCGTAGAGCAGCGCGCTGAAAGAACATGCAGCCGGCTCCGGGACCGCCCAACGGACTGCGAGGACTTCCCATGACTGAACCAAATTCCCATACCGGGCAGCTGCGCCTGTCCGGCGTCTCCCACGGCTACGGGGACCGTGAGCTTTTCACCGCCGTCGACCTGGTCATCAGCGCAGCGGAACATGCCGCCGTCGTGGGTGAGAACGGCGCCGGCAAATCCACCCTGCTCCGGATCCTGGCGGGACTCGAACAGCCGGCCGAAGGCACGGCCCGGCGGCAGGGCCGGGTGGGGTACCTGGCGCAGACCACAGGACTTCCCGCCCGGCTGACCGTTGCCGATGCGATCGACGATGCGCTCCGTGCACTCCGGGATATGGAAGCGGAGCTCGAACGGCTGGAAGCGGGCCTCGCGGCGGCGGAGGCGGACGATCTGGAGGCCTACGGGAACCTGCAGACGCAGTACCAGTTGCGCGAGGGCTATGCCGCGGAATCCCGGGTGGAGGCCGCCCTGGACCGGCTCGGCCTGGGCGGCGTGGACCGGAGCCGGACGCTGGGGTCATTGTCTGGCGGGGAACAGGAACGGGTTGCGCTGGCCTGCCTGCTGGCCGACCCCGCGGACATCCTGCTGCTGGACGAGCCCACGAACCACCTGGACGCCAGCGGCACCGCCTGGCTCGAGGACCGCCTCGCAGCCCACCGGGGCGCCGTGGTGGTGGTCTCGCACGACCGGGTCCTCCTGCGGAAGGTCGCCGCCGCCGTGATCGAGGTCGACGCCGAGCGCCGGACGGTGAACCGCTACGGCAACGGCTACGACGGGTACCTGAAAGAGAAACGGGCCGAACGCCAGCGCTGGGTGCAGCAGTACCACAGCTGGCTCGACGCCATGGCTGCAGAACGCAGGCAGGCGGACACTGTCTCGGACCGGATGGGATACGCCCGGCGCCGGGACAACGACAAGGCCGGTTTCGACTTCAAGACCGGAACCTGGGAGCGGGCCGCCGCCAGCAAGATCCGCAATGCGCAGGAACGGCTGCGCCGCCTGGAGGACAACCCCGTCGAGCGGCCGCCGGAGCGACTGAAGCTCGACGCCGGGTTGGATGGGGCGTTCGACGGCGGTCCGGACGGTTCCGGGGCAGGCGCCGGCGAACCGAACCAGGGCAGTGCCCGGGGATCGGCCGGCCGGGTCCTGCACGCCCGCAATGCCCGCGTGCCTGGCCGGCTGGACGTTGCAGAGTTCCGGGTGGACCGCGGGCAGAAGATCCTCATCACGGGGCCCAACGGGGCGGGGAAGTCCACCCTGCTCTCGGTCCTGGCCGGGACCCTTGAACCGGAAGGGGGCCAGGTGGTGCGCTCGGGCCGGATCGGTTACCTGCAGCAGGAACTGGAGCTGCCGGAGCATCCGTCCCTGCGGCTGCTGCCCGCCTTTGCCGCCGGTCTGGGCGGGAACATCGACGACCACGCCGAGGCGCTTCTTCGGCTGGGTCTCTTCCGCACCAGCGAGTTCCACGTTCCGGTGGGCGCCTTGTCCGCAGGGCAGCAGCGCAGGCTGGCGCTCGCCCGGCTGCTGCTCGGCCACAACGAGATCATGCTCCTGGACGAGCCCACCAACCACCTGGCCCCCGCGCTGGTGGAGGAACTGGAATCAGCGCTCGCGGACTTTGGCGGAACGGTGGTGATGGTCAGCCACGACCGCGCGCTGGGCGTGTGGTTTGACGCCTGCGCGGAGCGATCCCGCAACCGGGCCGGGGAAGGTGCTCCCGGCATGTGGCTCAGGTACGCGATGGCGGACGGCGCCGTGGAGCAGGTCGCCGTTCCTGCCTGAGCGTGCAGAAGCGTGGAGGGGAGGTGCATCTCTGGCCTGGCCCCGGAAATGCCGGCAATGAAGAAAGCTGGGAAAGAGAAACCCGGGCCCGGCATGATGCC